>JAKJDB010000753.1 GCA_022706175.1 Candidatus Zhuqueibacterota bacterium
TCTACTCGGGCGTTTATTTTTTCCTGGTCGAAAGCGACTTGGGAACCAAAACGGGAAAATTTGTCGTCATTCAGTCGAGCCGTTTGACCAACTAGAGGGGAATGAGGAGACCCGTAGTGCATCGTCCTGTTGTCTCCCAGGTCCTGAACGAGGCAAAAAACGGAGTGTTGAACGAAAAGGAGGTGATGCTGCCGACCGGTTAATCAAACGCATGCGCTCACGTTAACGATCTGTCAGGAGGTGATGTGAACTGGTGTCCGTTTACCGGAACGGTTGTTCTGTTCCAAGAAAAAGCGACACGATCAATTTCATCCTTTGTTATTCGATCGCTTAAACGAAAAAGGAGCCAACGTATGAAAACAAACACCATGCTTTGCCTGTTTGCCGTGCTTTTGCTGGTTTCATTCGCTTTTGCCGGTGTTACCGAAATGAAGATCTGGACCGATGAAGTCATGGATCCTGATCCTGGTCAGATGAACCCGGTGACGCATAAGGTTACCCGCTACGGCACCAAACCGAATCCAGCGAGTTACTATGTAGTGCGCTGGTGCACCAACGCCGAACCGGCCGGGGATTACATGAACATCACCTCTACCGATCCGGTGCCCGCCGCTGGTCCCTACTGTATGGATGTCGGTATGGGCCCGGTACCGGGACCGAATTTGTGGATGGATATGCGTCGGGATGATGCCGCGCCGGGATGGACGGAACCGTTGGATGCATCCGCTACCGAACGAGTGACCTTTTGGATCAAGGCCGAACCGAATACGTGCCCGGTTTGGTTTTATGCTTTGGACTGGCCTTCTCCAGCTGGTTTTAAAAATGTTTCAGCCGCCATACGCATTGAAGGGGAAACAGTAATCACGCAGGATGAATTTGGAGAATGGATGGCCCGGTTGAACACCTTTAACGGCCAGTGGCAATTTGTATCCATCCCCTGGGCTTTTCTGCAGGTCACGAATGCGGATGTTGTCAACGCGGTGGTGCCGTATAGCTTTGTCCATGAAGGGTCTCAAGGAGGCGACGGCGACGGCGCGGCGTACGCATTCACTCCGGCGACGTTGTGGAGCCTGACCTGGGCTTCGGCAACAACCGATGACGGTCCCACCGCTGCGTGGAACGCCATCTATGCCACCTCACCGAACTGCAAATGGAATCTTCCCCTGGGCAGCCCCGGAGTGCCGGATCAGCGCTGGAGCATCGATGAGATCGTCTTCTGCCTGAACCAGGGCACGGGCATCACCGATGTGGACGGAAAGGCTTCGGTTATGCCTTTAGAGTACAGCCTGAGCAACAACTTTCCCAATCCGTTCAATCCTACTACCCAGATCGAGTATTCCATTCCCATCTCCAACCCTGTGTCGATCGACGTGTTTAATGCGCTGGGTCAAAAAGTCAAGACGCTGGTGAACCGCACGATGTCGCCGGGGACGTACCAGGCGGTCTGGAACGGCACGGATGATTCCGGCAACGCCGTTCCATCCGGCGTGTACTATTGCCGGATGGCCTCGAGCCATTTCAATTCGGTGAAAAAAATGCTGCTGTTGAAATAAGGTCAAAGAGGGGCAGAGGTCTTCTGCCCCTCTTGATCGGCGAGGGGGACGATCGATCGTGTGTTTTTTTTACGATGAAAGCGCATCATGGCTGCCGAGGGCGTCACAGTGCAAACATATTTCAGGCGGGCTGTTCCTTTTTTAGCGATTTTTCTGTTTGCTTTCACTCTGCGTTTGATCTATGTGCAGGACTATAAAAACCATCCCTTGTTTGCTTTTCCTCAGGTCGACGCTGAGACCTATCTCACCCAGGCCAAACAGATGGCGGACGGCGATTTTTTTCAAACCAACCGGCATAGCTTTTATCAACCGCCGCTTTATCCTATCCTGCTTGCCGTGTGCATGTATTTTAGCACCACACACATCTATTGGATTCATTTTTTACAAATAATTCTTGGCTCCCTCAACTGTCTGTTGCTCTACAAGGTGGGTAAATATGGCTTTGCCCCCGCCGCTGCGTTGCTCGCGGCTCTGGCCGCCGGCTGTTATTGGCCGCTGATCTATTTCGACGGTGAGCTGTTGCCGCCCACTGTGGCGATCTTTTTTATCTTGCTATTTATGCTATTTTGGTTCAAATTCACTCTATCGTCCAAAAGATCGATGCTGTTCTTGTCCGGAGTCGGTTTGGGGTGTGCCGCGCTCAC
>JAKJDB010000754.1 GCA_022706175.1 Candidatus Zhuqueibacterota bacterium
CAGGTCTGCGGCCTCGCGCAAAGTCCTTGGAACGTGCGCGATTCCTCCGGCCTGATAGCTGTCGCCCTGAAACATCGCCGGCGGCTCCAGCCGGCGGTGAATGCCGTCGAACCCCGAAGCCAGGCTGGCGGCAAACGCCAGATAGGGATTGCAATCCGCGCCCGGAATCCGGCATTCGATGCGCAGGCTGGGCCCGTTGCCGAGAATGCGAAAGCCGGCGGTGCGGTTGTCATAGCTCCATCCCAGCCGTGTCGGCGCCCAGGATCCCACCTGATACCGTTTATACGCGTTGATGGTGGGCGCATAAAAGACCATCATCTCCGGCACATGGCTGATCCAGCCGGCAAGAAACCAGCGAAAATAGTCCGAGCCCTTCACCGGGCCCAGCGCCTGATCGCCGGCAAACACATTTTTACCGTCCTGCCACAGACTGATGTGCAGGTGGCAGCTGGAACCGGCCTGGCCGGCGTCTGGTTTGGCCATAAAGGTGAGGCTGATGTTCAACTGCTCGGCCGTCTCCTTCATGCACTGCTTGTATACGCAATGCCGGTCCGCCATGGTCAACACATCGCTGTAGCGCACGTTCATTTCATGCTGACCGAGCCCCCACTCCCCTTTAGAGGTCTCCACCGGCACGCCGGACTGCTTGAGATGTCGACGCACCAGACCGTTAAAACTCTCCTCGCGGGCGCCCTGGAGCATGTGATAGTCCTCAATGTACCATCCTGCGGGCTGCAGGCGGCTGTACTCTTTTTGCGCAGCAGCGCGAAAGGAATCCTGATAAAGATAGTACTCCAGTTCCGACCCGGCCATCACGGCAAATCCGGCCTCGGCCGCCTTTTCGATCTGCTGCAATAGAATCGAGCGCGGCGCCACGGCCACCCGGTTCGGCGAGTTTTCCTCATAAACGTTGCAGATCACCAGAGCGGTCCGCTCCAGCCAGGAGGCGATGCGCAGAGTATTCCAATCAGGGACCAGATGAAAATCGCCATAGCCGGTCTGCCAGCTGGCATAGTCATAACCCTGGATCGGCTCCATCTCCATGTCCACCGTGAGCAAATAATTGCAGGCATGGCCGCCGTGTTCCCGGGCCTCGTGGATAAAATATTCGGCGTCAAAGCGCTTGCCCAGAAAACGGCCATAATGGTCGGTAAAGACCAGCGCCACGGTTTCGATGGCGCCGGATTGCACCAAGTCGATCAACTCCTGTTGTGTGAGCATGCCGTGCAGACCGGATTCTCTGCTCATGAATGCATCCTCGATTCTCCGGCGGTAGGCCGATTTTTTAAACAAGACATAAAATGTTCAATTATCCGCACAATTCCAAGGAAAAAATACAAGCGAAACGGGGCGGACGAGAAAATATTCTTTGTTTGTCAGCTGAATCTAAAGTAAATTATAAAATCAGTCCTCGCCCCGTACGTTATCGGCCAGGCGAGTAGGCCTCGTTGCCGTTCACTGAATCAGAGTATGTAATGAAATCAAAATCACTGACTTTCTATGCTTGGCTGTCCATTGCAACAGCCCTGGTGACCATCAGCCTTAAAAGCATAGCCTATCTGCTCACCGGCTCAGTGGGCTTGTTGTCGGACGCCCTCGAATCTCTGGTCAATCTGGCAGCGGCGTTCATGGCTCTGGCCATGTTGACGATAGCCGCGCGGCCGCCGGACGAACTGCACGCGTTTGGCCATTCCAAAGCGGAATATTTCGCCAGCGGCGTGGAAGGCGCTCTGATTCTGTCCGCAGCGGCCATGATCTGCTGGACCGCCATACCTCGGCTGCTGACGCCGCAGCCGCTGGAACAAGTGGGCCTTGGTCTGGTGGTCTCCATGGCCGCATCCGCTGCCAATCTGCTGGTGGGCCGCATCCTCCTGACCGCCGGCCGCAAGCATCGCTCCATTGCGCTCGAGGCCGATGCGCACCATCTTATGACGGATGTCTGGACCTCTGCCGGAGTCCTGATCGGAATCGCCGCCGTTTCCATCACGGGCTGGATGCGTTTAGACCCCATCATCGCGCTGCTGGTGGCGGTCAATATTATTTGGACCGGATTCCAGCTTCTCCGTCGCTCAGCGCAGGGCTTGATGGATACGGCTCTGGAGGATCAAGACTTGACCACAGTGAAGCAGAGGCTCGAAAGCTACGCCGACCGGCAGGTTCGCTATCACGCTCTCTGGACTCGACAGGCCGGCAG
>JAKJDB010000755.1 GCA_022706175.1 Candidatus Zhuqueibacterota bacterium
CAGCGGTTGCGGCGGCCAAAAATAGATGCGCCGCCTCTTGCGGTCCAGCACCCATTCGCCCGGCTTGTCCAACTCTTCAAGCACGTTGAGAAAATAGTAGCGCTGGTTCTTTGTGTATCCGTAGTGATGATGCGGCTCAGCGATGGTGATCTCTTTCTTCTCGCCATCGATAGCTGCCACTTTTTGATAGGAATCGCTCCAATCCCAGGTCCAGAACCCGTGCAGATAGGTTTCATTTTCCTTCGACCAGTGCGCCGGCGCCGATTCCGTAAAACGAATGCGGCCGTAATGGCGGCCCACCGGAACGCCGTCGAACCGCTTCTCCCGGTCCAGGCCTTGATTGAATCTTTGCGCGCCTGTCTGCGGAACATCGGCGATCAACAGCCAGCCGTCGTTGGGAAACCGCGCCATGGTCATCCGCTGATTATGACAAAACAGCTCCAGGGGCGGACCGCCGCGCAGGCTCATCTCCGCAATCTCGCCGATGCCTTCTTTATCCAGATCGATGACCAGCACCTCGCTTCGGGCGCCGGGCTGCAACCGGTTCACCAGCGCTGACTCTAGCAGCGGCTGCCATTCTTGCACCACCCGTGCGCCGACCAACTGCACTTTGCCGGCCGCCCGCCAGACCACCGGATGCCGGCTCGTGCCGGAATCCAAAGAGTCCAGCACCAGGCCTTTGGTCAGACTGTACATCCCGGGCTCGACCACCACGGTCCGCGGCCGGTCTCCTGCCTGGCGCAGCGCTTGGCGCGCCCTTTCCAGCGTGGCAAAAGGGCCGTCGTGCTGTGACGCTTGCGAGAGTGTTTTTCGTCCTGACCAGGCATCATCGCCCTGTGGGGAAACATAAAAAACAACCGGCCGATTCAGGGAGCATGAGAACCAAAGAAACAAAAGTGGAGCAAAGAGACGAACTTTACGCACGAGGCTTCTCCCTATGATGTGATGCTATTCAAACAGGGCCATCAGTCTGCCTTGGGCTCGGTACACCGGTCCACAAGGTACAGAATGGATTTATAGTGCAGACCGCTGTGCAGCGACAGACCGATTTCGCAGGTACGGCTGGTAGAGTATCCCCCGCTGCAGTCAGCGGGCAGCTGCTCCTTCAGTCGCCGCAGCCCATGCCGGTTCAATTCGGGATGTGTGAAGCCGCGGTCGCCGGCAAATCCGCAGCAGTTGTTCTCCGGCACCACTACTTTTTCAGCGCATAGAGAGGCCAGTTGAACCATTCTGGTTTCCAACCCCATTTTTTTAGCGCTGCAGACCGGGTGAATGGCAATGGTTTCCGCTAGGCGTTTGAAGGTCAGATAAGGCGCCAGAAACGATAATGTGAATTCGATCGGTTCATAGAGTTTCAATTTTTTATCCAGCGTCTCTTTCATCCGATAGAGACACGGACTCATGTCGCAGAGGATCGGCAGGTTGCCGTGTTCGCTGGCTTTGAGCAAAGCCTGCTGCAGTTCCATGGCCTTGCGGTTTCCCTCTGCAGTAAAACCTTTGCTGGCGAACGCCATGCCGCAGCACAGCTCATCCATGGCCTCGGGATAGATGATCTCGTATCCGGCTTTGAGCAGCAGGCTTGCCGTCTTTTCCGTCACAGCCATGGATTCGCCGTCTCCGGCTGCCCGGCCCATGGAGCGGGTGATGCAAGAGGGGAAATAGACCACTTTGCGGCCGCTCGTCTGGTTAAACCGTGCAGCAGAAAGCCTGGGCGCACCACCGGGCATGTAGGGGTTCCATAACGGAATGCGTCCGCCGGAAACGGCGCGCAACGCTCCGGCCATCGCTCCCATCAGGCGATTGCCGAGGATCCGTTGAAATCCCTGCACCAGGCTCAAGCTCAGGCGAGCGCCTGCGGTCACCCGGCTCATGTGGCCGCCGATCCAACCGGCCATATGATTCGCACGAGCGGTTGCCTGATCATGCCGTAACGTTTTGATCAATTCACCGGTGTTTATTTCAACCGGACAGCCGCGGGCGCAGAGACCATCGGTTGCACACGTCTCCTGGCCGCGATAGGCATACCCATCCATCAGCTGAGCCAGCCGGTGCTGCTCTTCACCGCTGGCGCGCAACCGTGCGATCTCGCGATAGACCACAATGCGCTGGCGGGCGGAAAGCGTGAGATGGTTGGAGACGCAATGCACCTCGCAAAAACCGCACTCGATGCATTTATCGATGAGCGGATGC
>JAKJDB010000756.1 GCA_022706175.1 Candidatus Zhuqueibacterota bacterium
CATGAAATTGATTTGACCAAGTCTTCCTATTTAGAGCTAAAAAAATATCTCAATAAAATCATTGATTTAAGCGATCTGTTTCTCTCCATTCATCGATGGAGCATTACTTTTGCCGACCTTTACTATGAGCTCCTCTTAAAGATAATCGGTCTTGCCATACCTCACCAGGACCGTTGGAATTTAAGCCAAATACTGCTGTCAGGCCTTGAGAACAACCAAACGGTGCTTGCCAATCTCCATCTTTTAAAATTACAGGAAAAGCGATACAATACATCTGAGAATTGGGATGAATATTTTCGTCTATATGGCCATCGTTCCGAGAGTTTGGATATCAGTTATCCCACCTGGGGTGAAAGTAAAAGCCGGATAATGGATTTCGGCAAGCGTCTGCACTCTACGCAGGATGGATCGAACAACGGCAAATCCCTGCTCCACGCCATGCAGAGACGAAAAGATGCAGAAAAGGAGTGTTCAGAACAAATCGCAAGCTCTCACAACCCTTTTCTCAGACCGATCTATGCCATGGCGTTCTCCTATTTGTTAAGCCGTGCGCAAATCTTTACGCTGTTGCGGGAAAATCAGCGGGATCTCTGGCAACGTATTTTGGCGCAAAGCAGAAGAGTGGTTCTGCACATGGCTGATCATCTGCAGCGTCAGGGCGTATTGGAAACGGCGTCGGATGTTTTCTATCTGACTAAACAGGAGTTGGAAGACGCAACCGTCCAAACAATGGCGCAAAGCTACGCTTCTCTCATCCATGAGAGGAAATCGTTTTCAGCCCAATGGACTACGCCTGCCGGCACTCGTCACACGTCTCCAGCGCGGGCTATCTTTAAGGGCGTCCCTGTTTCCAGGGGCGTCGCGTTGGGGCCGGCCTATATTGCGCTCAACTGTGAGCAGGCTTTTGCCGCACCCAAGAATAGTGTTCTCATCGCCCGGTCCATCGATTCGGGGTGGACGCCGGTCTTTCACCAGATTTCCGCTCTTGTTTTGGAAGTGGGCGGAGTGCTTTCTCATGCCTCCATCCTGGCCAGAGAGTTCGGCGTTCCCAGTGTCACCAGCGTGCCTCAAGCTACCGCGCTGATCAAGCCGGGCGACATGGTCAAAGTGGACGGCGGCGCTGGAACCATTTATCTTATCAAAGAGACCCAATGACCATAGATCAATTGCTGGATTACTTGAAGCGGGACCGGGGTTTTATGGAAAAGGTCTCGTTGTGGAAAGAACTCCCGGCCAGGCAGCCGGTCTGGGCCGAGTATCCACACGCGCTCGACGGCCGGCTTAAAAGTGCGCTGCAGGCTCATGGCATCCGCTCGCTCTACTCCCACCAGGCGGCAGCCATCGAGGCCATCCTGCAGGGGCGCAACACCGTGATCGTAACGCCCACGGCCTCCGGCAAGACCATCTGCTACAACGTGCCTGTTCTGGATGCGGTCTTGAAAGAGCAGGACAGCCGTGCGCTTTATCTGTTTCCCACCAAAGCGCTGTCGCAGGATCAGGTGGCTGAATTACACAGCGTCATCACCCTGTTGTCGCCGCAGCTCTCTTTTGATATCAGGAGTTATACTTTTGACGGCGATACGCCGGTCACCGCGCGCAAGGCCATTCGCACGTCCGGTCATATCGTGGTCACCAATCCGGACATGCTGCACACCGGCATTCTGCCGCATCATACGCTCTGGGTCAAGTTATTTGAGAACCTGCGCTACATTGTCATCGATGAAATTCATAATTACCGCGGCGTTTTCGGCAGCCACCTGGCGAACGTCATCCGGCGTCTGAAGCGCGTCTGCCGGTTTTACGGCAGCCGGCCGATCTTCATTTGCTGTTCAGCGACCATCGCCAATCCGCTCGAGTTTGCCGAGCATCTCACCGGTGAACCCATGCATCTCATCGATGGTAACGGAGCGCCCAGCGGCGCCAAGCATTTTATTCTCTACAATCCTCCGGTGGTGAACAGGGAGCTGGGCATCCGGCGTTCCTACATCAAGGAGGCGCAGAGTCTCGCCGCCCGTTTTCTCGCCCAGGACATTCCCACCATCGTGTTCGCCAGAAGTCGGTTGCGGGTGGAGATTCTGGTGACTTATTTGAAAGAGATCATGCGTCGACTTAAAAAATCTCCCAATCTGGTGCGCGGGTATCGCGGCGGCTATCTGCCGCTGCAGCGCAGGGAGATTGAAAAGGGATTGC
>JAKJDB010000757.1 GCA_022706175.1 Candidatus Zhuqueibacterota bacterium
GGAGATGGGTTGGAATCAGGCAGAATCGGTGCTGCAGCAAAACGCGCTTCAAGATGATAAATTCGCCATCGCCTGGCTCACCTATGCCGATGCCACCACAGAGACGCAACGCGCCATCGAAATCGCCCGAACGATTGTGAACAACCGCGAAAAAACCTGGCCTGATCATACCCGCACCGCCGCACTGACCCTTCTGGTTAAAAAAGCAGGCTCCGCCGCTTTCGCAGACCTGCAAAAAACGGCAGCGAACGAATCGGCTTCGCTCCGCGCCGCGGCCTTGCGCCTGGCTGAACCTTTGACATCAGACGCAGCGACCCAAACGTGGTTAGGAATGCTGCCCGGATTGACGCCGAAAGCGCAGGCGGATGTCCTTGGTTTGCTGGGACGGCAAAAAGCAGTAAGCGCAACCACCGCCATGCGCCGGTATCTGTCGTCCGAGGAGGCAGGCGTGCGGGCCGCCGCGCTGCAGGCTTTGATCAGCACTCTGGGCGAGGACAGTGTAAGAGATCTGCTCAGCCTGCTCAAAACCAATACCGATGAAACCATGCGGCAGCAGATCAAGCAGAATCTGCTTACTCTGCCCCATCAGGCGTTGAGCCGGCAATGGGATCGTTTTTACCCAACACTCGACGCAACGGGTAAAAATCTTTTACTCGATGTCGCAGTGGCGCGGCAGGACACTCTTCGCCTTGCCGAGCTGATCGAGGCCATGCAATCCGCAGACCCGGATCTGCGACAGAAGGGCGTGAATGGTCTGAGGGTTTTGGGCAAAGCCGACGCATTGCCCGCCTGCCTCTCCCAGCTGACAGCGGCCTCTGCAACTCAGGAGATCAAAGCAATCCAGGATTGCATCATCGATATCATCAATCGGGAGAAAAACCAAAAGCCCTGTCTGCAGAAACTGGAGGAGTATTTTCAGGTCGCCAACAAGGAAGAGAAAATAAAACTGCTGCGCGTCTGGCGCGGCATCGGCAGCGACGCGGCGCTTAAACAGGTCATCGCCGGCAGTCGGGATCCGGCACTGAAGGATGAAGCGCTGCGCACACTGTGCGACTGGCCGTCGTTGAACGGTTTGGAGCCGCTTGTGCAGCTGGCTGAAAGCAAAGAGCAACAGACCTACCGCATCCTGGCTGTTCGGGCCGCCCTGCGAATCCTTCGTGAAAATCCCATGGGCGACCTGCGGCAATTGGACTTTTTGCAGCGGCTGATGAAGTGCAGCGAACGTAACGAAGAGAAAACCATGGTTCTCAGCCAGGTCGGCCAGATCAAATCCATCTCTGCGCTCAAATACGCCGCCGGATTCTGCGCGGATGAAAACATCGGTTACGAAGCGGCGCTGGCCACGGTGCAGACAACCGTTCCCCTAAAGGGCGCCGCTGCGGCCCTGTCTCCGGAACAGGCTGTCGCAGGCGTGGTGCAGGCGCAGGCCTCAAAGCCGTTGCAGCAAAAAATCGCCGAGACGCCGCTGCTCGCCTGCACAGAGAATCAACCCCCAGAAGGCTTTACCGCCCTGTTCAACGGCAAGGATCTTTGTGGATGGAAGGGGCTGGTGGAAGATCCGGTCAAACGCGTCAGAATGAATCCGGATGAACTCAACCGGGCGCAAATCAAAGCCGATGAGGAGATGCGCCAACACTGGCAAGCGATCGACGGCGTCCTTTATTTCGATGGTAAAGGCCAAAGCCTGTGCACCAGCCGCGACTATACCGATTTCGAAATGATGGTGGATTGGAAGATCGAAAAGTGGGGCGACAGCGGCATTTATCTGCGCGGCGCTCCGCAGGTGCAGATATGGGATACCGCGCAATGGCCAGAGGGCTCCGGCGGCCTGTACAACAATCAAAAAAATCCGAGCAAACCCCTCGTCAAAGCCGATAAACCGGTCGGCGAGTGGAACACGTTTCACATCATCATGCGCGACCAACGCGTGACCGTCTATCTGAACGAAGTTCTGGTGGTGGACCATGTGATCATGGAAAACTACTGGGAGCGGGACAAACCCATTTACCGCAGCGGCCAGATCGAGCTGCAGGCGCACAACACGCCGCTCTATTTCCGTAATATTTTCATCAAGGAATTGCCCACATTGGCTCCGACGTTCGACGGACCGCTCTTTAACGGCAAGGATCTGCAAGGATGGCAAATTATAAATGGTCAGCCCGAAAGCTGGCAAGTCGCGGACGGTG
>JAKJDB010000758.1 GCA_022706175.1 Candidatus Zhuqueibacterota bacterium
CGGCTGGATGGGCGCCAGGGTCAGCAGCTCCTCGCGTTGAAACCCGGCTGTGGCGAAAAGTTCGTCGATGACGAACGGCATGGTGAGAAGCGAAGGGCCGGTGTCGAAGCGGAATCCCTGCTGCCGCGTTTCGTTCATTTTACCGCCCAGCCGGCCGGTCTGTTCAAAAAGGTCCACGTCCCATCCCGCCCGTGCCAGGTGGATGGCGCCGCTCAGGCCGGCTAATCCGCCGCCGATGACTGCGACCGGTTCAGCCACGAACGCTCCGGATTTTTTCGTAAACGGTTGTACAGCCGAGGATGAGACTAGAGCCGTAAAAGAAATCCTCCACGGGAATGGTGAAGATCCTAAGGTCGAGCTGATAGGCTGCGTCGTAAAGCACCACCGGCCGCGCCGTGAGATAGCCGTTGAAAAGCAGCATCAGCGCGGTCAGGATCTCCGCATAGAGCAGCGCGTTGGCGCGGTGCAGCACACGGCCTCCGGCGGTCAAATCCGCGAGCGCGGTCACCGTCAACGCCAGGATCACCAGGCCGGTGTACTCTTTGCCCAGCAGCCAGACCAAGCCGGCCAGGAGGAGTCCCAACCAGATCCACCACGGCGCACCGGTGTTCCCGGCCGCATGCTGCGCCGGGCGGTAAAACCGCAGCACTTCCCAGATGAAAAGCGAGGCGAAGGGAACCGTGATGAAAAAGAGCCACTCGCCGGCGGGAAGCGGGCCGATAAAAGTCCCGGAGGTGTAGCGCGGATTGAACCACCAGTGGCGGCCGGTGACCAGGCTGTCCCAGATCGTAAAAGGCGCCAGCAGGACGAGGGCGGAGCAGAGCGCGGCCGGCCAATAGCGCACAAAGCGTACGTGGCGGTCAAAACTGAATGCCACGGGCCCGCTGATGACGATCAGGTTAAAGAGGATGTATTCAAAGTGATTCAAGGTTCAGTTCGCTTTTCAGCCGGTTGAGAGTTGCGATCTCCTCTTGGCTCAACTTGGCCCGCTTCGAGATGAATTGGATGACGTTTTTGAGCATCTCCGGGTCAAACTCCTGATGATTTTCCGGCAGCAGCCGGACCAATAGGCGAAACTTGTTCTGCGCGTCCTTGCCGCGTTTAAAGAAAAAAGGCAAAAAGGTGCACGTGGAGCTGTGGATGAAAAGCGCCTCCACATCCTGGGGGTTTTGCGCAACCGCCTGGTCCATGATCTTTAAGCCCTGATTGGCCTTGTGCCATTTGTCGTGCGGCAGAAGGCTGTGTTTTCCCTGCAGCGCGGTCAGCGCGCCGATGTAGGTCATGGCACGCGCCTCCCACTCGGGGCGTATGCGGATGAGCTCCTGAAAGGCCGCTATGGCGGGCGTGATTCTGGATTTGTCCTCCACGCTGCTGTAAAAGAGCATCCGGGCTTGTTTCAAAGCAGCCTGCGCCGCTGTGAGCTCTGCGCTGTGCAGGTTGACGGCCGGCGGCGGCTGGGCCGCGGTTGTGTCTGCAGGCGAGAGCAGGAGGAGTGCAAGCATCCAAGCGGTAGCGTACATATCCTCTTCTGCGCATTAAAAGTTTGAGGTCTGTCCTCAAGGTACGCATTCTTTCTTTCGAATGTCAAGAAAAACCTGTTGCGATTATCCGCCTCGGCATACCTCCGCAGCGAGCGGGTCCGGCTTGTGGCGCTGGACCGGCCTGAGGCGGCCTATCGCCGGCTGTGGCTCTTGCAGCCGGCAGCGGCTGAAAATTTTAATTGCGAGAAGATGGATTTTTGTCTATTTTTTCTGTATGCCGGCGACCGGCCGGCGCACAGCGGGCTGGGGCACGGCCAGGTACGCTGTCCATAGTGCGGCTCTCTGTCTGCACAGAACTGCCATTGATCGCAGGAGAGCATTGTCATGCGAACCAACTTTAGCCTGATGGTTTTTACTGTAGCTTTTTTTTCTATTTTGATTGCCGCTCATGGCGCCGTGGGGGGCGCTGTGCAAAAGTTCAAATCCCTGATCGACCAGGGCGAATTCACCGAGGCGCAAAAAGCCATGCGCCTGGAGCTGGCGACGAACTCGACGCTGCCGGCGGCCGACCGGTTGGAGCTGGAATTTGAGATCGAACGCCTGGATCGCATCCGCAAGGACTTTACCAGGTCCGAAGAGCAGGTCGTGCAGTATATTCGCACCTATATCCCGAATGTCACGGAATCGGATCTGCGCGAATGGGAA
>JAKJDB010000759.1 GCA_022706175.1 Candidatus Zhuqueibacterota bacterium
ACATTTCGCTGCTGCGCAGCTCTTGGCTTGTGCGATCTTGATTGCTCTTGACATGCCGCCGCTGCGCGGTCGGAGCCAGTTTTTTTCAACAGGACCAGAAAAACACGGACCAACGCATTCATTGCAATAAACAACTTGCGGCATAATGCTATAACCACTTAGGCCGGTTTTAACGTTAGTTTTCGCATGAACTCTTCGGCCGGTTCCGCCTTCTCTGCCAAATTCCACACCGCCGCGATAATCTCCTGCTGCTGTTCATCCGCCACGACACCGCTGCAGTTGGCGATGAATTTGGCCTGAACCTCCTCATCGCTCATGGGATTCTCCGGGCTGCCTTTAGCGTGATCCACCTGTTCGCTGTGAATAGCGCCGTCGCTGGTGGTGATGCTGACCACGGCGCGTTTGACCGCGGGAAACAACGCATCGATCTCCGGATCCGCCACCACTTTAATCTTTTTCAACATCGCGCGGATGGCCGGGTCTTGCAGTTTTTTCTCTGAAAACGAAGAGGGCAGCACAGCCCCATCCACCAGCGCCGCGGCAATGCAATAGGGCAGGCTGTGATCCGCGGTCTCTTTGCTGGTCGGCTGATATTTGCTGGGATCGGAAAGGATATCGGCGCCGCGGGAGGTGGTCTTTACCAGCACCTGGGTGATCTGCTCAGAAGTCAGGGCATGCTGCGATTTGACCTGCAGGGCTGCGGTGATCGGCTGATGCGTCAAGGCTTCAGTTGGAAACGGCTTATAGCCGCATTCGCTGATGAGAAATTTTTCGCCCAATCCTTCTGTCAACATGGGGGCATTCCAGTTGATGTTGTTTAGCACCTGCATCCATCCTTCTTTGCCTTCAATAATTCTCTCCGGTCCTGTGTACCCCTCTGCGGCCAACAGAGCCGCGACTACCCCCGCCTCCACAGCCATGGGATCTGCGGTGTTTTTCATATTGGTCAGATGGCCGGCGACCACGCCGCCCAGCGTAAAGTGGCTGGAGCCGCTGATGCCTGCGGCGGCGACGAGCTGATCCTCGTTTAATTCCAGCAGTCGGCCGGCGACAAACGGCGAGACCATCTGGGTCAGGGACGCGTGATGCCAGCCCCTTTCCCGCAATCCGGGCGAAGCGGCCAGACACCAGCGCATCTCCAATTCATAGGCGATCACGATGCCCACCAGCAGTTCCCGGGTGGAGCGCTTTGACCATTCTGCACAGGCCATGGCGGCTGGGATCAAATCCGAAGGGTGACTGGGATCCTGCTTCCAGTATATGTCATTATAGTCCAGAGCGCGGATGAGCAGGCTGTTCATGAGAGCGGCATAAGGGGCGTTGGTTCGCAGACCGCTGCCGATGACCGTGGCCGCCGGCGTGCCGCCCAGTTTCTCGATAAAGCGGTGAGCGGCCTGCATGTCGTCGTTGTGTAAAGCGGCGTAGGCGCAGCCAAGGCTGTCGAGGAGAAAACGGCGCGCTTCGTGCAAGGCGATGGGGGGAATCTGTTCATAGTGCAGGGACAAGGTGAAACGGGCCATCTCACGGGTCAGGCTGTTCATATCGTTCTCCGTAGGTGGATGAGAGTCGACGCGATCAGGTTTTGCGGCTCCTGAAAAAATAATTATCGCTTTTTATAGGCGCAAAGAACCAGATTGGGGCTGGCCTGCTGATAGGGTTGCTGGGACAGGGCGCCGTAGCTCTCTAAAGAGGAAAAGCCGCAGTCGCGCAAAGCGGCCTTCAGCTGAGATCCTCCATAGGGCCGCAGCCGAGTGCTGATCAGCCGGTGCGAAGGGGGCGTTGCGCCGGTCTCTGCGATCAGGACATTAAAGCGTACGGCGTTGTCGAGAAAATCGTAAAAGCGGATGAACAGCATTTCGCCCGCACGGCTGATCTGCACGATCCGTTCCTTTTTCGCCAGCACCCGCTCATAATTAAGCAGCTGCAGCACCAGGGCGCCGCCGCGGCGCAGCGAACGGTGGGCGCTTTTCAGTCCGGCGTACAGGGAACGTTTGTTCAGCAAATGGGGCAGCGTGTTGCCCAGACAAAAAACCGCATCCTGCGGTTCAGACAGAGAGCGGTGCAGCGACTGCATGGGGACCGGCAGCAGGGTCAGCTCCACGCCGTTGGCTTTAGCGTTCTCAGCCGCTATTCTCAACATGGCCGGCGCCGGATCGACTGCGGTGACCGCCAGTCCCAGCTGCG
>JAKJDB010000760.1 GCA_022706175.1 Candidatus Zhuqueibacterota bacterium
GGTGCAAGTGGCCGGCATGGGCCAGCCCAAGATAGAGCCCTCGCCCGGATTCTGGGTGGAAGAGTTTGACATCGGCACAACGCTCAAACAGCGGGAGGAGATCTACAACGGCCGTAAATATGTGGTGGCGGACATAAAAAAATCCGCCTATTTCCCCACTTCGCCGGGCCGAAAGACGATACAGTCCATGGTGATCCCTTTTGACATCCGCGCCGCTTCGCGGCGTCGCTCCAACGATATTTTCGACAGCTTTTTTGATGATCCGTTTTTCAGCCGGGTGGTGCGAAGGGAAGTGGCCACCCGTCCGGTGGAGATAGAGGTGTTGCCGTTACCTGAACAGGATAGGCCGGCCGGATTCGAAGGCCTGGTGGGGCAATATCGCCTGGAGGCCAGCATTGACAAAGAGACGGTCAAGACCAACGAGGCCCTCACGCTCAAGGTCCGTTTTACCGGCCAGGGCAACATTCGCTCTCTGCCCAAACCGAATCTGATTCTGCCGAACGATTTTGAAAAATACGAGCCCAAGGTATCTGAAACCGTCAACCGTCAGGGCGAGGTCATCAGCGGCAGCAAGAGCTACGAGTATGTTCTGATCCCTCGTTTTCCCGGACAGCAGCGCATTCCCTCTATCCAGCTGGCATTTTTCGATCCGCAGGCGCGGCACTACAAGGTGGAACGATCCCCCGAGTTTATCATCTCGGTGCAAAAAGGAGAGGGCTCCTACGCCGCTGCGCCGGCCGGTCTGTCTAAAGAGGAAGTCCGCCTGGTGGGGCAGGATATCCGCTTTATCAAAACCGCTGTTCCGGAATTTCGCCGCATCGGCGCCTCTTTTTATCAAAGCGACCTGTTCAGATTGCTCTGTCTGCTGCCGTTTCTGGCGCTGGCTGCGGCCTTTGGCTATAAGCGGCATCTGACGCGGCTGAGCGGCGATGTCGCCTATGCGCGCAGCCGCGGCGCCAATCGCATGGCCATGAAACGGCTGGCCAAGGCGGAAAAACTGCTTTCCGTGGACACGCAGAAAGAGTTCTATGCCGAAGTGTCGCGCGCGCTGATTGGCTTCGCAGCGGACAAACTGAATCTGCCCGAGGCGGGCGTGATTCAGAGCGAGCTGCAGGAGCGATTGCAGGCCCGTGCAGTAGACTCGAGCCTGGTGCAGTCCTATATGAACTTGTTGCAGACATGCGATTTTCAGCGCTTTGCCCCTGCCTCCGGCGCTGCAGAGGAGATGGGTCGGATTTTCCAGCAGGCGAAAGAGGCGATCATTAAATTGGAAAAAGCATTTTAGCCATGAAGCGAATCTTCTATGTGTGCCTGGCGTTGTATGGCCTAGGGTTGGGCCAGCCCGCCAATGAGTTTATCCAGGGCAACGCCGCTTACCAGGCTGGGGACTATCAAAAGGCTGCGGTTCATTACCAATCCGCAGCCACTGCCGGCTATCAAGCGTTCGAGCTCTATTACAATCTGGGCAACTGCTATTACAAGCTGCAGCAGGTCGGCAAAAGTCTGCTGTACTATGAAAAGGCCGCACGGATCAATCCGTCGGATCCGGATCTGCAGCATAATCTAGAGCTCGCCCGGCTGCAAGTGGTGGACAAGATCATCACACCGCCCGAGTTCTTTTGGCAGCGGATCGGCCGTTCGATTAAATCCGCGTTGAGTCTGGATCAATTGGCAGGGTTCCTGCTCCTTTGGCTTGTGCTGGCAGCGGTGGCGGTGATTGGAAAATGGTTTGTCCATCGCGATCCTTGGCGCCGGCTGACCGGCACTCTGTGGATGCCGCTGGTGATTCTGGCAGCTCTGTGGGCGCTTTTTTTCTTCGTGCGCGTCAACCAGAGCAGCCATGACCGTGCCGCCATCATCATGGAGCACAAGGTGAGCATATTGAGCGCGCCCTCTGACAACAGCACCGAAGTGTTTGCACTGCACGAGGGCTGCAAAGTGAGGCTGGAGGAGAAAAGCGGCGGTTATGTGCGCATCTCCCTGCCGGACGGCAAGGTGGGATGGGCGCCGTTGCAAAGCCTGGAGCAGATATAGCGGAGCACGCTTTTCGCCGCATCAGGCGGAGATACATCGAATAAACAAGAGCGAAAAAGCCCGGGACAAGTCCCGGGCTTTTTTGTTTACCCTTACAAAGGTGGCCGCCATTCAAAGGTTTCCATCATTTGACCA
>JAKJDB010000761.1 GCA_022706175.1 Candidatus Zhuqueibacterota bacterium
CAAGGGCAACGAGGGCGCGCCGAACGGATTGAACATGGAAAACAAAAATTCAGCGGTCACGCCGATGAGCAGACCGTAGGACGGGCCCAGTAAAAAACCGGAAATAAAAATAGAGGCGGTGATGAATTCAAAATTGGGCAAAAGCAGGAACAGATAGCCGATCGCGATCGATGCCGCCGTCAGCAGCGCGCACTGAATGATTTTATGGTGCCGTGGTCGTTCTGCTGTTTGCATGGTTGTTCCGGCGCTTGGATCGATTTTATGATTCACTTTGCCAATTTACTAAAATATCCCCGCAATGGCAAAAGCTAAAAAAGGGCTTGCAAATCGAAAAATTTATGATTACAATAAGGTGTACTTTATTACACTAAAGAGACGATCATGCAGTTTGAACAGATCAACGAAGTCGTCCAGGTGCTCAGCCATTATGACGGCAGCAAAACGCGTCCGCTTCGTTTTCACTGGCGCAACCGGACCTATCATGTGGCGCAGGTCCATGGCGTCTGGCATGAGGTGCAGGGCAGGGACCGGGTGTTCCATTTTCATGTATCCACGCGGGAATCCGGTTCCTTTGAACTGATCTACAACCATGCCGCCATGAGCTGGCGCATCGGCCGGGTGACCTTGGGGTGAGCGCAGGGCAAAGGGCTGTTGCAGCTTAACGGCCGCTGAGAAGGCACAAGCCGGCTGTCGTTGCGATGCGCCGCCTGGCCAAGCGGGCGTTCAGGGAAATTTCTTCATCTCATCCTCGATGGCCTCGCAGAGCGATTCCGCCTCATTGCTGCCGATGAGGAATTTTTTGCCGGATTTATAGGTGATCTCCACCGCCTTCGAGCCGGCGATGTTGTACATCCAGCCTGCCGGCGTGAGCCGAATGCCCCAGCCATAGTACCACGGCACTCCGACCACACGGCAGCCGGCGATTTCCCGCACGCGAATGGTTTTGCTGAAAACTCCCTGACCGAACGAGCAGACGATCACGCCGCGTTCCACCACCACCATCAATTTGTAAAACATCACCAGCGCCATGATGAGAAGGAGCAGCACCATATAATGCAAAAGGCCGATGGTTTCCAGCGTGGTGGAAGCCAGAGTGGCGATGATCCCGATCACCAGCAGGGCGATGATCAGGTAGCCCGTTTGCGAATTGCGATAGGCGATCATATCGATCTCCTTTCAACGGTCCAGAAAAAAACGGGGAACGCCGCGGCGGTCTCGGCCCCGATCCTTGAAGCTGAACCTTTTTGTAAAAAACGCCTATTCGTGCGCCATGCCGGTGACCGGCTCTTTGCTCTCACGGGTATAGGAAAGACAGAACAGGAGCGCCGCCAGGCAGAGATAGGCCAGGCTGAACTGATACGGCACCTGTTGAGCGATGCCGCTCAACTTCCACGGCAGATACATGGAGCCGTCGGCCATGGCGGAATGGATGATGCCGAAAAAGGAAAAGAACGCCAGCACGATCAGATAGAGCGCGGAAATTTTCAACCGTCGATCCACCAGCTCTGCGAGAAAAGCGGCCCAGAGCATGGCGGTGACGATAAAGCCGTTGCCCAGGGCGATGATGACCTGCAGTTCCGGCAGCGCCTTGCCTGGCGCGGTCATGAGCTCGTGGAATTTTTCCGCCGGGATGGGCTCCGGCGAGCCCATCTTGATCGCCAGCAGCCGGGCCACGGTGGGAAAAAAGGCAAAGGCCACGGCCGGTGCGTGACGTTTGGGCACTGCGATAAACGCCTGCATGATGATGTCAAAAGCGACAAAGACCAGAATCGGCGCCAGCACAGCGCGCGGGATCAATTCGATGATGAACGAGACATAGCCGAGCATGCCGCCGAGGCCGACAAAGATGCCGGTGAGCAGTGTATAGCCGGCGCGGGATCCCATGTTTTTGTAAGCCGGTTGACCGATGTAGGGCGTGGACTGGGCAACGCCGCCGCACAGACCGGCCACCAGGGTGGCCAGGGCTTCGGTCAACAGAATATCGCGCGTGTTATAGTCATCGCCGGCCACGCGTGCGCTCTCGGTGACGTTGATGCCGCCCACCACGGTGAGGATGCCGAAAGGAATGGCCAGGGGAAGATACTTGACCGCAGCGGACAACCCTTTCATGAAATCCAGCGTCGGCAGCGGCAGACCGAAATGCAGATCCAGGGGCGGTGGACCGCC
>JAKJDB010000045.1 GCA_022706175.1 Candidatus Zhuqueibacterota bacterium
GCTTCCGGCAACCCGGTGGTCAAAATGTACCAAACAGCCGGTTCTTATCCGGTTTCGGTCACTCTAGTCACATCGCGCTGCGGTGAGCGAGTCTTCAGTCATCCCACCCAGATCGAAATCCTTACAGTCAATCGGGCGCCGCAGGCCATCGATGACACGCTGTATGTTGCGGCGAACACCGCCGCGACCGTACAGGTGCTGGCCAATGACAGCGACCCCGATGGCCATCAGCTGCACGTGGAAGCCGAGGCTGTACAGGGCCCGGCGCACGGCGTTGTGGTTTTAGGGGCGGACGGCCTCTGTTCCTTCACCCCAGCCGCCGATTATGCCGGGCAAGATACATTCCGTTATCGTGTTTGCGACAACGGGGCGCCCTCGCTCTGCGACACCGCGACCGTCCTGGTCACCGTGGAACGGCCGGCTGTCGCTCTGTACGATTATGGTTCCGATGCCCTGCCGCAAGCCCGTCATCATTTTAACGAATCGGTTTTTATCGGATTGATCAATCAGACCGGTCCCTGGGTGGACGCCGAGACGGCGCCCAACGATGGCTCTGAAAACGATGGGATCGAATTCGGGCCGACGGATCCGGGGAGCGCCTCGCAGGTGAACATCAGCGTCAGCCGTGATGGCGTCGTTGCCGCTTGGATCGATTTCAACAACGATCATGATTGGGACGACGCGGGAGAAAATATCATTCCGGCCCAGCCGATCAACGGCGGCGGGATCGCACCGTTCCATTTTAATGTGCCTGCGGCGGCTTTAGCCGGTACCGAGATGTGGGCGCGGTTCCGCTATGCCGCCGGCGAGCAGGTTCCGCCGCCCGCGGCGGTGGCCAGTCCGGCCGGCCATCAAGATGCGTACGATGGAGAGGTGCAGGATTTTTATTTCCGTCTGACGCCGGTGGAGTTGACCTCTTTCAACGTCAACGGCAGCGGCGGCGGCGTGCAGCTGGAGTGGCAGACAGCATCGGAGACCGAGAACCTCGGCTTCGGGATTTACCGGGCCGATGCGGAAGACGGGACCTATGCGCAGATCAACGCCTCGCTGATACCGGGTGCGGGCACCACTTCGTCCTCACACAGCTATCGGTACCTGGATATCACGGCCCAGGCCGGCGAGACCTATTATTACAAATTGGCTGACGTGGATTACAATGGCCGCGTTACCCTCTATGGCCCGGTCAAGATCGCGGTCGAAGGGCCTGCGGAGTATAGTCTGCATCAAAATTATCCGAATCCGTTCAATCCGGAAACACGCATCAATTTTACCATGAAGGAAAAAGGGCAAGTTGAATTGAGCGTGTTCAACCTGCAGGGTCGAATGGTGCGACACTTGGTGGCGAAACAACTCGGCGCCGGCGTGCACTCCGTCACCTGGGATGGCAGGGACGCCAATGGCCAGGTGGTGCCTTCCGGCATCTACCTGTACAAGCTGCAGGTGAATGGTTTTGAGACCATGCGTAAAATGGAGTTCATCAAATAACCCCTGCCTTTGAGACAGGCCGATCGTGTCATCGACCTGCGAGTTCCGGTGCGAAAGAGCGGCATTGGTATATGCCGCTCTTTCGCATTTAAATACCTCTTGACAAACCTGCATAAAATCCTTAATATTTAATCACTCAATGTCCCTGTAACCGGAGATGGCGCGCTATGAAGCGTTCGTGGTTGATTTTATTGTGTTGTTTTTTATCCTCTTTTGCCCAACAGCTGACCATTCTGCATACCAATGACACGCATTCCCAATTTGAACCCGCCCCGGCTACCTGGGTGCAAAAGAACCCCAAACCGCTTATCGGCGGTATGACCGCGCTCGAGTATTTTATCTCAAGGGAGAGGGAAAAACAGCAGCCGATCCTGCTGCTGGATGCGGGCGACATCATGACCGGCACGCCCATCGCCAAGATGGCGCGCGATGGAGTGATTGGCGGCGGTTTTATGGATATGCTGAATGTGATCGGCTACGACGCCATGACCATCGGCAATCACGAGTTCGACGAGGGCCAGGAGAATTTGCTCCGTTTGGCAGCGGCCGCCCATTTCGATGTGCTTTCCGCCAATCTCTATCAGAATGACCGGTTGATGACGCAAAAGCCCTACGCCATCTATCCGGTCGGCGGCGTTAAAGTGGGGGTTATCGGTCTCACTCTTGCCAGGCTGTTCGACGACGTGGCGAAAAAGAATCTGGACGGCATTCGAGTGCAGGATCCGGCCACTGCGGCGCAGACCATGATCGATGAGATCGACCCGCAGACCGATCTCATCGTGCTCCTCACCCATCAGGGGGTGGAGGAAGACCTGGCGTTGGCTGATCGCATCCGCGGAGCGGATATCATCGTGGGCGGCCACAGCCATTCGCGGTTGCAGGAGCCGATTCGGCGCAACGGGCTGCTGGTGGTGCAGGCGGACTCCAAGACCCGCTATCTCGGCCGGCTCGAGTTGACGGTGCAGGCGGATACGGTCGCAGACTATCGCTATCAGCTGATCCCCACTTGGGCTGACAGCGTTCGAAAACCCAATCCGCGCATGCAGGAGCTGGTCCGGCAGTACAAAGAGCGGATCGACGAGGAGTATGGAAAACCGCTGGGAAAGCTGAAAGTGGATTGGCGGCGCAGCAACCAGCAGGAGTCCAATATCGGCAATTATCTGACCGATGTGGTGCGTGCGGCGGTGGGCGTCGATTTCGCCGTGCTCAACAGCGGTGGAATCCGCAAGGATCTGAACAAGGGCGTGCTGCGGAAACTGGATATTGTGGAGATACTGCCCTTCTCCAATAATGTCGTCAAATTCACCTGCAGCGGCGCACAGCTGCGGACCATCGTGGAATCCAACGCTCGAGCAACGCTGCGGCAGGAGCCCGGCATTTTGCAGGTCTCGGGATTGAGCTATGCTTTTCAAATCACTAAAGGCGGAACCGTAGAGATTGAATGGATCAAGGTCAACGGACGGCCTTTGGATGTCAACAGGACCTATACGGGCGCCACAGTGGATTTTATTATTTACGGTCAGGCGGAAAAGTATTTCGGGTTCCCGGTGCAAACCGGCGATGCCACCGGTCTGTTGCTAGCGGATCTGGTCATGGATTATGTGCAGAAACATCCTAACGTCCGTTCGAAAATCGACGGCCGCATCCGCTGCACGGATTTACGCAAGAAGAAGTGATGCCAAAGTCGTCTATTCTTTATATGGTTCAGTGGGAGGAAAAACGGCCATGAAAAAACGATCCTTATTTCACGCGCTCATGCTGGTGTTGCTCGCCGCCGTGCTGTTGACCTGTGCGGTGAATCCGGTCACCGGCAAGCGGGAGTTGATGTTGCTCAGTGAAGCCGATGAAGTGGCGCTCGGGCAGCAGACCGATGCGGAGGTCATCGCCACCTATGGCTTGTACGAGGATGCGGCTTTGACCGCCTATGTCGCTCAGATCGGGCAAAGAATGGCTGCGCTCTCTCACCGGCCGGGATTAAAGTACTCGTTCAAGGTCCTCGACACTCCGGTGGTCAATGCGTTTGCGGTGCCCGGCGGTTATGTGTACATGACGCGCGGCATCATGAGCTATCTGAACGATGAGGCGGAACTGGCGGGCGTGATCGGCCATGAGCTGGGCCACGTCTGCGCCCGGCATACGGCCACGCAATACACCCGCGCCCAGCTGGCGCAGGTGGGGCTCGGTTTGGGTTCGATGCTTTCAGAGGACTTTCGTAAATATGCCGGCATCGCCTCCTTTGGCGTTAATCTGCTTTTTTTACGCTTCAGCCGCGACAACGAACGCCAGGCGGATGACCTGGGCGTAGAGTATTCCTCCAAATCAGGATACGACTCTAATGCCATGGCCGAGTTTTTCAACACCCTGGAGCAGATGGATGGGTCGTCCAGCAGCAGCGGTCTGCCGGAGTGGTTTTCCACCCACCCCAATCCGGAGGACCGCATCGGCGCTGTGCGTCGTAAAACCGCCGAGTGGCAGCAGAAACTCGCCACCAACAAATTCGTCACCAACAAGGATCAGTACCTGGCGGCCGTGGATGGCATGGTGTACGGCGATGATCCACGCCAGGGGTATGTGGACGGACAGGCTTTTTATCATCCGACCCTGAAATTCGTTTTGCCCGTGCCCAGCAACTGGACCGTCAACAACACGCCCAGCCAGCTTCAATTCCTGTCCCCGAATCAGGATGCGGCCATCATGCTGACCGCGGCCGGCGGACAAACCGCACAGGCCGTAGCCAGCGCCTTTGTGCAGCAGTCGGGCGCGACGGTGCAAAAAAATGATGCGGTGACCCTGAACGGCCTTCCGGCGCAGCGGGTGCTGTCCAGCGTTACCACAGAATCCGGCTCATTAAGCGTGCTCTCTTATTTCATCCAAAAGGATAATCTGGTCTATACGCTGCACGGCATGTCGGACCCGGGCAAATTCAGCGGTTATTCTTCGACATTCAGTGGAGTCATGGGTCAGTTCAAGAATCTGACCGACGCATCCAAAATGCAGATCAAGCCGACACTGCTGTCGGTGAAAACGAACAAGAGCGCCGGCACGGTGGCGACTGCGTTGCGTTCTTCCGGTGTGGCCGAGAAAGAGCTGGCCACCGTGGCCCTGTTGAACGGGAAAAAGCTGGAAGACCGGCTGTCTGTCAACACCAAGTTAAAGCTGATCTCCAAGTAATGGATGATCGTTCTGGCCTTCAGCGTCAGCACGCTGAAGGCCATACAGGAGGATGAGATGAGTGGTGCTGCAGGGGTGAGAATTAGAATGGCCGCCATGGTTCTGGCGGGCGTGGTGGCGGGAGTGTGGGGTTCGGGTTGTCATTCAGCGCGCATGGCGGTTCCGCAAGAGCTGGTCGTGCGCTCCGAGCAGTTGACCTGCTCGGGCAGGGGGGGCTTTAATGAGGATTTTAAATTCGGCGCCTATCAGGTCACCGATGTGCATCGCGGCTGGACACGGCGCAGCGCTTGGGGGTTGTGGCGTTTCGAAAGGGCCGACACGCAGCAGTGTTATGAGTTCAGCCTGGCCGTACCAGGCGGGGGGAGGTGGAATGGCCAGGCGGCCACCGGCCTGCAATCCGCGGATTTAAAGACTGAGGCATGGGGCGGTGAACTCACCATCGGCATTGTGTCAAATCAAAATCTGGTGGTGCGTCTGGGGCGCGGCGCTGGCGAGGCCTGGACCATGGTGCTCAATCAGAGGAGCGATGAGGACCTGATGACCGGCTATCTCAGCAGCGGGAAAGAGAACTATGAGGTGGCCGGCACGCATAAATTGGCGGGAACGCCCATGCCGTTGGCCGATGCGTCAGGTTATGTGCTGGCGAAAAACAATGTGCCGGTGGCGGCCGTGGACGTCATCAACGACGGGGCCGTCTGGCTCTCGCAAGGGCTCTCCGGCTCGGAGCGGGACGGGCTCGCTGCAGCCGCCGCGGCCCTGTTGCTGTTTCAGGACCTGAGCGCCGAACATTAACATCCACTGCGGCTTTGTTGCGATTTTTTCAAAGGCACATTTTGTTTTTATGAAAAACGCCTATCCCGTTTTGGGTCTAGGCGTTTTTGATTTTTACCTCTGTTCGAGGTTTTCGCGTGAAACCGCAACCGTGAACCTTTTCAGCCCCCAGCGCTTATTCGTTTTCGATGGACTGGGGTTTGATGCTGTCCTCGTCAGAGTCCCCTGGGGCTTCGCCGCCGCTGACCAGCTCCAGGCTGCTGCCTTTTTTGCGCACCCGGATGAGGGTGCCGTCGCCGAACCGGCCTTTGAGCAGCTCCTCGGCAATGGGATTTTCCACGAATTTCTGAATGGTGCGCCGCAGCGGCCGTGCGCCGTATTGCGGGTCGAATCCGGCGTCCGCCAGATACTCTTTTGCGCCGCGGGAGAGATCGATCTTGATGTTGCGGTCCGACACTTTGGACAGCATCTCGGCGATGACGATGTCGATGATCTTGATCATATCGTCGCGGTCCAGTTGACGGAACACCACAATGTCGTCCACGCGGTTGATGAACTCGGGATTGAACAGCTTTTTAACCTGCTCGATCAGCCGTTCGCGCATGTGGGTGTAATCCGATTGCGCGTTTGCTTTGCTGAATCCAAAGGAGCCGCCGCTTTTGTTGATCTCGCGGGCGCCGATGTTGCTGGTCATGATCAGAACCGTATTTTTGAAATCGACCTTGCGGCCCAACCCGTCGGTCACATGGCCTTCATCGAGGATCTGCAAAAGGATGTTAAAGACATCCGGATGCGCTTTTTCTATTTCATCGAACAGCACCACGGCATAGGGATGGCGGCGCACTTTTTCAGTCAGCTGCCCGCCCTCTTCATACCCCACATAGCCCGGAGGCGCGCCGGTGAGCCGCGACACGGCGAATTTTTCCATGTACTCGGACATGTCGATGCGGATGAGGGCGTCCTCGGTTTCAAACAGATAGCGGGCCAGCTCTTTGGCCAGCTGGGTTTTGCCCACGCCGGTGGGGCCGAGAAAGATGAACGAACCGATGGGGCGATGGGGATCCTTGAGTCCGGCCCGAGTGCGCTGGATTGCCTGGGTGAGAACGTCGATGACCGTATCCTGGCCGATGATCCGCCCTTTTAAAACCTGGCTCATTCTGAGCAGCCGGTCGGACTCGGTCTGTGCCACGCGCGACACCGGAATGCCGGTGATCATGGACACCACCTCGGACACGTCCTGTTCCGTGACCTGGGCAAAGGCCGCGTCCTGATCGTCGTTCCAGCGCCGTTTGGTGTCATCCAGCTCGCGCAACAGGTTCTTTTCGCGATCGCGCAGAATCGCGGCTTTTTCAAAATTCTGCAGCCGCACGACCGCGTCTTTTTCCGTGCGGATGCGTTTGATCTGCTCTTCCAGATCCGTGATCTCGCGGGGCACCACAATGTTGGCCAGATGGACGCGGGCGCCGGATTCGTCGAGCACGTCGATCGCCTTGTCCGGCTGGTAGCGGTCGGTGATGTAGCGGTCGGATAATTTTACAATCTCACGGATGGCCTCGTCGGTGTACTTGACCCGATGATGGCTTTCATACCGTCCGCGCAGCCCTTTGATGATCTCAAAGGTCTCTTCACTGCTGGGCGGATCGATGATGACCTTTTGAAAGCGGCGTTCCAGAGCGCCGTCTTTTTCGATGTACTGCCGGTATTCATCCAGCGTGGTGGCACCGATGCACTGCAGTTCGCCGCGCGATAACGCCGGCTTGAACATGTTGGAGGCGTCCAATGAACCGGACGCGCCGCCGGCGCCGACCAGGGTGTGCATTTCATCGATGAACAAAATGATGTCGCGGGTGCGCACCAGCTCGTTCATGATCGCTTTCATGCGTTCTTCAAATTGACCGCGGTATTTGGTGCCTGCCACAATGGCGCCGAGATCCAGCGTCACCACCCGTTTGTTGTGCAAAATGCGCGGCACCTTTTTTTCCACGATGCGCAGGGCCAGGCCCTCGGCAATGGCGGTCTTGCCCACCCCGGGTTCGCCGATCAGAACCGGATTGTTCTTCTTGCGCCGGCTGAGAATCTGGGCGACTCGCTGAATTTCTTTGTCCCGACCGATGATAGGATCCAGATCGCCATGCACCGCCATCTCGGTAAGATCCCGGCCGAAATGGTCCAGCGCGGGCGTCTGCGATTTTTGCTGGCTCTCCGCAGCCGCCTGGGATTGATTGGCCCCCTGCATGATCCTGTCCAGTTCCTCGGCCACCGCTTCATAGGTGACGCCAAAACTCTTGAGAATTTGGGCCGCCAGCCCCTCTTTTTCTTTCACCAGCGCCAGCAGCAGGTGTTCGGTACCGATGATATCAGATTTGTGCCGGTCCGCCTCCACATAAGCGCTCTTGAGGATCTTTTCCGCCCGTTTGGTGAATGGAATGTTGCCGATGGTCATGGTATCGCCGGAAACGCGTCCCGCATCTTCCACCGCCGTCTTGATCTCTTCCAGATCACATCCCAAGGCATGCAAAATCTCGATCGCAATGCCCTCCCCTTCGCGGATGAGGCCGAGCAGAAGGTGCTCGGTGCCGATATAGTCATGTCCAAGTCGCAACGCTTCATCCCGCGCAAACTGTATGACCATTTGCACGCGACTTGAAAAATTGTTTTTCATAGGAAGCTCCTGATGACGAAAAGCGTAGGAAGAATTTTATCAATTGATTTTTACCTTAAACAGCACCACTCCACCGGAGGGTTCCCATTTTTTTCAATCTGCGGTGATCCCGGTACAGGTTGTCTGTTTATTTTGACAATTCTCCTCTCACACTGGCCTGAAAGGTTTTCAGGATAAACTCTTGATATTATTGAGTTAATTAAGTGCAGCTTTATGCCGGCGCGGCCGGCGGCACTCGCAATTTCTCAAATACCATGCCATATATACTATAATATATAGGAATTATTCCTCGATAGCAATATTAATGATTTTTCGTGTCGCTCTTGATCCGTCCGTCGAGCAGTTCAATCACCCGGTCTGCCCGCTGGGCCAATTCCCGGTTGTGGGTGACGATGATCAGGGTCTGGCCGTTGGCGCGGCACAGTTGCCAGAGCAACTGATGCAGTTGTTCACCGGATGCCATATCCAGGTTGCCGGAGGGCTCATCCGCCAGGATCAATCGCGGCTGATTGATGAGCGCGCGGGCTACTGCCACGCGCTGCTGTTCGCCGCCGGAGAGTTCACTGGGCCGATGCCCGGCCCGGGCTTCCAGGCCGACCTGGCTGAGCAGCTGCCGCCCCCTTTCCGTCAATGCCGATATCCGCTGGCCGGCGATCAATCCCGGCAGGAGAATGTTCTCCAGAGCGGTGAATTCGGGCAGCAGATGATGCATCTGATAGACAAAGCCGATGGTCTTGTTGCGGAACTGGGCCAGCTGGGCTTCGGCGAGCTGGTTGATGTCCCGGCCCTGCCACGTGATCCGGCCTTGTGACGGCCGATCCAATGTGCCGATCAGGTGCAGCAGAGTGCTTTTGCCCACGCCGGAAGGGCCGACGATGGCGACAATTTCACCCGCCGCCACCATTAGCGTGATGCCCTTTAACACATGCAGTTCCGAATCCTTGCCGGTGCGGTACCGCTTGTGCAGATCATAGGTTTGCAGTAAAGTTTCATTCATTTCGCAGAGCTTCCACCGGATGTAAGCGAGCGGCGCGCAAAGCCGGATAGACCGAAGCCAGCCACGCCAGTAGGATCGTGATCAGGGTGATGAGCGCAAAATCGCTTTTGCGCATCAGCACCGGCAGCCACGAGACGATATAGACATCCGGCGGCAACGACAGCCAGCGAAAGGCCTGCTGCGACCAGCAGATGCCATAGCCGATGGCGCTGCCGAGCAGCGCGCCGAATACGCCTATAAATATACCCTCAAAAGTGAAAATCCGCCGAATTTGCCCCGTCGAGGCGCCCAGGGATTTCAGCACGCCGATCTGCGCCTTTTTTTCCATGGTGATCATGATGAGGATGCTGATGATGTTAAAGCTGGCCACCAGGATGATCAGACTCAGCACAATGACCGCGGTCCATTTTTGCATTTTCATCCAGGCAAAAAGGTTCGGGTTCACGTCCAGCCAGGTGTTGGCGTGATAGGGATAACCGAGGCGGTTGCGGAGTTCTGCGGCCACGGTCTCCGCCTGCTGAAAATCGTGGAGCCGCAGCTCTAACCCGCTGATCCGGTTGCCGTAGAGAAACAGCTTTTGCGCTTCCTGCAGATGGATGTAGGTGAGATTGTCGTCCAGGCCGTACAGGCCGGTTCGTACCACTCCACGCACTACAAAGCGCATCATCTGCGGCATCTGCAACAGCGAGGGATTGCCCATATAGCTGGCCACCAGCACGGTATCGCCGGGCAGCGCCTGCAGTTTTTCCGCCAGAAAAACGCCGAGAAGAATGCCCGCTCCGGGCTCGTCCGCCAGAAAGGAGCCCTGGATGACGCAGCTTTTCAAGTCGACCACCTCTCCGGCGGTGGCTGGTTCGATGCCTTGGATGACTACGCCGGTGGTGTGCTTTTTGTGCTTGATCAGCCCCTTGCCTTCCAGATAGGGCGTGATGGCCTGTACAGCGGAAAGCGACTGTACGGTCTTGGTGACAGCCTTTACATCGCTCAGGCCGCGGTCATGAAAGGTCACCACTTTGACATGACTGCCCATGGCCATGAAACGGGATCGTACTTCGGATTCATAGCCGTTCATCACCGACAGAACGATGATCAGCGCCGCTACGCCGACGATCACGCCGGCGATGGCGATATAGGTGATGGCCGACAACAAGCCTGATTGTCGGCGGGAGCGCAGATGACGCAGGGCTACGAAAAATTCAAAAGACATGGCAGTTCCAAACGATCGCTC
>JAKJDB010000762.1 GCA_022706175.1 Candidatus Zhuqueibacterota bacterium
GCAAGGGGCGCCGCTGGTCTGCCCTTTGTTCGCCTCGTTGTACCGGTTTCACATTCACGATCCGATCTACTTTCAGAAAAACATCAAGGTGACGGTGCAGCAAATGGGCAACGGCAAAAAGTCGCTTCTGCAACCGGTCTATGGCGACACGATGATCTTTGGCTACAAGAATCACCCGCGCCGAAGTCCGGATGACATTTACTATCTCCGTTCCGATGATGTCAGCTGCGCCACCTTCTGGTACCAGTACCCGGTGAACCGCCGCCGCAAGGCTTTGCCGCCCAAAGAGATCCGCAGCGCAGATCTCTATGAGGAGAAAGCCGAGTCGGACAAAGATTAGCTTTGCATTTCAGCAAGGAGGGCGCCCGCGCGGTTGCGGCCATCGTCTGTGCGGATCTGCAGGCTCATTGGCAGACAGGCGAAAAGCCTTGATCAGAAAGAATATTCTTCTAACTTAATAAAGACGATGCCCGCACGATCGCGACACACGGAACAGGACTCTTTGCTGCACCCGTAGAAAACAGGAATTTGATGAGCGCTCTTTTAGGTATCTCTGCGTTTTATCACGATTCAGCCGCTGCTCTGATTCAGGACGGACGCATCGTCGCTGCCGCGCAGGAGGAACGGTTCACGCGTAAAAAACATACGCCGGAATTTCCCGCGCACGCGATCACATACTGTCTGGAAGAGTCGGGGCTGAGTATCGATGAATTGAGCGCCGTAGTTTTTTACGACAAGCCGCTGCTCAAGTTTGAACGTCTGTTGGAGACCTATTACCAATTTGCGCCCAGAGGCTTACGCTCTTTTCTCGCCGCGATGCCTGTGTGGATCAGAGAAAAGATGTTTCTGAAGAAAATGCTGTATGATGGGCTGGCGCACATTGAAAAGTACGATAGAAAAAAATGCAAGCTGTTGTTTCCCGCGCACCACGTGTCCCATGCGGCCAGCGCTTTTTATCCATCGCCTTTTGCAGAGGCGGCCATTCTCACCATCGACGGCGTCGGCGAATGGGCCACCGCTTCCATCAGCCATGGCCAGGGCCGCCGGATCACCCTGCTGAAGGAGTTGCGATTTCCCCATTCCGTCGGTCTGTTGTATTCCGCCTTTACCTATTACCTGGGATTCCGGGTCAATTCGGGAGAGTACAAGGTGATGGGGCTGGCGCCTTATGGAAATCCCGATGCGGAACAGACCCGCACATTCATCCGTCTGATCAAGCAGCATCTGGTGACCGTACGCGAGGATGGATCGATCCGGCTGAATCAGGATTATTTCAACTATGCGACCGGCCTGTCCATGGTCAAGGAGAAAAAATGGCAGGCGCTGTTCGGGTTCCCCGTACTGGCGCCCGGGGGCGAACTGGAACAAGCGCATTGCAATCTGGCTTTTGCCATCCAGCGGATCACCGAAGAGATCGTGCTCAAGATGGCGCGGGAAGCGAAGCGGATCACCGGTGCAGAATACCTATGCATGGCTGGAGGCGTTGCACTCAACTGCGTGGCCAACGGCCAACTGCTCAAACAGGGACTGTTCAAGGAGATGTACATCCAGCCGGCGGCAGGCGATGCCGGCGGCGCCCTGGGCGCTGCGCTGGCCGCTCATCATCTTTATTTTGAGCAGGAGCGGAATCCGGTACAAGAGGGCGATGCCATGCGGGGGGCGTATTGGGGTCCGGAATTTTCCGACAAAGAGGCGCTCCTTGCCTTTAAAAAACACAAAGCGGTCTACAAGCGCATGGATTCCTTTGATCAACTTTGCCGGACCGTCGCCGATCTGCTCGAACAGGGCCATGTGATCGGCTGGTTCCAGGGCCGTATGGAATACGGCCCCCGCGCGCTTGGCAATCGCAGCATACTCGGCGATGCCAGAAACCCTGAGATGCAGAAAAAACTGAATATGAAGATCAAGTACCGCGAGGGGTTCAGGCCCTTTGCGCCCGCGGTGCTGTATGAAGATGCGAAGGAATACTTTGATCTGCCGGCGCCCTCCCCCTATATGCTGCTGATCGCCGACGTGCGGGAACAGAGACGAAAAAAGCTGCCCGATCGCTTTCATGAGATGGGTCTGTGGGAAAAGCTGTACCATGAGCGCAGCGATGTGCCGGCGGTCACCCATCTGGATTTTTCCGCGCGCATCCAGACCGTCCATCCGGAG
>JAKJDB010000046.1 GCA_022706175.1 Candidatus Zhuqueibacterota bacterium
CTCTGTCACAGGGAACCACAGCGGCGATTCCGCCCGGTGAGTCGGTGTTTTTTCACAAAGCGGTTCGCATCGCCGGTCAGTACAAGCCCCTGTCCGAAGCAGAGTTGGAAAAGCTGCGCGCAGCGGCCAAAGGGCTGACGCCGCTGTTTTCCAATAAAACCTGAAAAGCGGATGGATTGAGCCGGCGTGCAGAGCCGGCTGTTTACGCGCTACGGCGAAAACCGCCTTTTTTTCTTTTCGCCATGACAGAGCCGAAAGGCCCTGTCATGGAAACCGTCGTCGCCGGCTCTGATCTCCGCTGCGGCAGATAAAACGGCGCGGAGCTCTTATTCTTCAGCATCGCCCATCGGGTGAGCGCCTGCGCGCTTAAATCCCTCATCTCATTCTTTCGAACAGTTTTTCCGCCTCCTGATACACCTGCAAGAACGAGCGGCCGATGTCCACCACCTGCTGCCAGGCAAAGACCGATTGATCCCACTGGCGCCACAGGTCATTGAGCTGTAAAATTGATCCGGCCCCTGCCCATTTTCCGTATTTTTCCATGAACTGATCGACCGAGGCCTGTTTGACGTTGACGTAGACTCCGTCGAGGTTCAGCACGTCTTTTACCAGCGAGAACATGCTGGTGCACAACGCATACGCCAGAATGTCGGTTTTATCTTCTTCGGTGATCTTTTGGCCCAGGCTGAGCCCGGCGGCTTCTGTGTTCATCAGCTCCAGCGCCTTGGTTTCGTTGCCGGCCTGCAGAATGGGGATGAGCGTTCGCATGGTCTTGGCGGTGTTCTTCCAGCTTGTCCGCGCTTCCCGGCTGAGGATTCGGGCATTGCCCACCCGGTTTGGATAAAGATCTTCAGTGATCAATTTTTGCGCATAGGCGTTTTTCACAAGATGCATCAGGTCGTCGAGCCGGACGAATTCGACGCTTTCGCTCTGCAGAGCATCCACCACCTTTTGGATCCGTTCCATGCTCACCGCCACATTGATCAATGAAAAGATGAACAGGGGGCGGTTGGGATTGGCGTCGATGAAATTTTTCATGGTGGCGACGTCGTCCTTGTCGTTCATATGAATCCCCTCGCCGCAGAACAGATAGGGCTTGTCGCCGAAATTGTAATGCGGTTCAAACGCTGATTCGCCCATGCCGCGCACATAGCCCAGACAGTGATTCAGTTCTTTGAACAGCAGCGGATTGAACTCGGGCAGATCCACTTCCTGCCAATTGGTGTAATCGTTCCAGTTGGTGATATTGACGATATCCAGGCCGCATTTCTTCATGTAATGAGCGGTGTAAGCGAGGAACTGTTTTGGATCCGGATACAGATGGGGATAGGTGTAGCCTGCGCCGGAGGGCCCGGCCACCATATAGTCGCAGGATTTCATGTGGTCGATGTAATACTGATACATGGCCGGCGCCGTGTCTGCCAGCAACGGTAGAAAACCCCAGGAAAGCGGGAACGTGCCTCTATGCTCCATGCCCCAGTTGTACATCTGCAGGGTGTCCATGGCCCAGAGGGAATCGCCGTCGGTCATCATCAGCGCGATATAGACTTTATTTTTTTCAGCCGTATGGTTCTTTCGCGGGCTTGGTTTTTGTTTAAAGCCGGGACGGCCGTCGGATGGAAAAGCGCCGTGAATGGTTAAATTGGGGCTGGCGGCTGCGCACAGGGTGTACACGCCCTTGCGCGCCGCTCGTTCCACCGCATAATGTTCGTGGTCCCGGGTGCAATGCCATCCCCACATGCCGGCCGGAAATTGAGCCTCGGCATAGATTTTATCCAGCAGGCGGTATTCGCGGCGTTGGCGCAGGGAGGCGGACAGATCCACGGTGAACGCTTTGTTGGCGACGAGAAAATCGCAGATCTGAAAGGTGGCGGTGCTGGGAAAGATCGGAAAATCCATGCAGCAATCACCGAACACGTGTTTGGAACATTCGGGGAACAGGTTTTCGAACGCCCATTCATAGGCGGACAGACGGTCGGGCCAGCGCCCACGCAAGTCCTGTTTTTTAGTCAGGCCCAGCCGCATGGCGGTGGGCTCCATCTCCGGCAGGATCACCAGCCAGTTCTCCAGACTCGCCCAGGTCTGGGCGACGTTCATGGAATGCAGATTCGCCGGATCCATGATGATATAGCCGGCCAACGATGGGGCGTACAGTTCCAGCAGAGACGTCAGACTGGCCGCTTCGGTGTAAGTAAAGGGATGACCCTGTTTCTTGTAAAGGTCGAGCCAATCTACGGCGCGGGGGGAGTGCCGCAGATAAAGGGCTGGTTGCACGCGGTTGATCAATCCCTGCAGAATGGTCGTCAGTGTGGTCAGCACCCAGAGAGTGCGAGCGTCTGCCTGGGGAAATTCCTCTACGAGCTTGGTGGTATCAAAACGGATTATTTTTTCCGGCAACGCATATTTGGCAAAGATGTCGTATTCTTGGGGCGTAGGCTGCATGGGTCGATCCGCTGTGCAGCGCATCAGATGCATGGGCAGCATCGACAAGCCGGCAACGCTGCCGGAGGTTTTTAAAAAGCTGCGGCGTTTGATGGATTCAGACATGGTGGGACCCTCCTGATGGCTCGATGAACAGAGATGTGATTGTCCGGTCGGGAGCAGGCCGGCTGAAAGTCCGTCGTTACGAAGGGATGAAGGAATAGCATCAGCCCGGGGGTGCGCCCCGGGCTGATGCAGAGTGGTCTTGCCGGCCCCTGTGCCCGTCTTTTAACGGACACCTGGGGCGTGGGCCGGCACCGTGCAGCCATGCAGAGCTGTGTTCGAGTTTACAGTTCCCAGCCTTTACGATATTCAAAGTGGAGCAGATCGTTGGCTTCCGGGCAGTTGGTGATCTGTCCCTTCTCGCCGTCCCATTCGAACACCATATTTTTATCGCGCATGCGCACCGCCAGGTTGCCGAGCAGCATGGTTTCAGTCAGCGGGCCCGAATAGCTGAAGTTGGTGGTGGCTGCTTCGGGATCGCCTTTTTTACAAGCAGCGATCCACTCTTCGTGGATGCCCGGCGAACGCGGAATGGTTTTCTGCGGCCGTTTGAAACTTTTCATTTTCTCCTCCGGGATCAACCGCGGATTGTCGCCATAGGTGCCGCAGGTCAGAATGCCCTTGGAGCCCATAAAGATCACGGCGCCGCCGTCCGACACGCTCAGACGCCGGCCGGCCTCCAGTTCGAACGGACGAGGCGGGGTCAATCCGCCATCCCACCAGTACATGCGCACCGGCGGCATTTTGCCGCGCGCCGGAAAATCATAAACCAGCACCTCGGCCTGGGGCGGCGAGTCCTTGGTGAACTCGGTGCTGCTGGCATAGATCTTTTCCGGATATTTCAACTTGAGCGGCCAATAGGCGTGATCGATGATGTGCGCGCCCATATCGCCGATGGCGCCGGTGCCGAAATCCCACCAGCCGCGCCAGGACCAGGGAACATAGGACGGGTGATAGGGTCGCCATTTAGCCGGACCCACCCAGAGGTTCCAATCCAAGGTCGGCGGAACCGAAGGCGTTTCCGTCGGAGCGGTCAGGTTCTGTTTCCAGACCGGCCGGTTGGTGATGCAATGCACCTCTTTGATCTCGCCGATGGCGCCGGCCCAGATCCATTCGCACACCAGACGGCCGCCCTCCTGGGCATGGCCTTGGTTGCCCATCTGAGTGACCACGCCCATCTCTTTGGCGGTTTTGGCCAGCATGCGCGCTTCATGAATGGTGTGGGTCAGGGGTTTTTGCACAAAGACATGTTTCTTCATTTTCATCGCCATCATGGCCGCCACCGCGTGGGTGTGATCCGGTGTGCTGACCGTCACGGCGTCGATCTCTTTTTCCTTTTCCAGCATGACGCGGAAATCCTGATAGAAGGGGGCGTTGGGATAATAGTCGCGTATGGTCTTTTTATCATCGTCGTGTTCTTGCGTGAGACGGTTTTCATCCACGTCGCACAGGGCGATAACGTTTTCGGTCTGCATCTTGAGCGAGTCGGACCAGCCTTTGCCGCCGATGCCGATACAGGCGATGTTCAGTTTATCGCTGGGCGCCTGATAGCCCGGTCCGCCCAGAACATGGCGGGGCACGATGATAAATGAGGAGGCTGCAGCAGTGCCGGCGAGAAATTCACGGCGTGAAACACCCCTTTCGGATGGGTTTTCGTTTTTGTTCATAGGGCTTCCTTTACTGAGAGGTTAATAGAACAGGGACGGAATATTTATCTTTATTCTGCAATCTTGATTTGTTCGATCAGGCGTTTAGCTGTGCGGTAGAGCTGGGGGCCGGTGTCCGGGCCCAGCGAATTGATTTCGCCATAGGGTGCTTTTTTCGCGCCATAGGTGTAGGGTTTTTTCTCATCCCATTGCGATCGCGGCAATACATAGCCTATTTCGTCGTTGGCCAGACCGATGACCAGCTTGTAGCGTCCCGGCATGAGCCGGCGCAGCCCCGGCGATTCGATCACCGGAGCGCCGAAATCGCCGCCTTCGGGCGCCGCTGCGCCGCCGTTGACGATCTCTGGATAGATCTCGCCCGGCAGCATCAGCACAGAGACGGCGTCGCCGATGGTCACCAGGCTCACTTCGGAACGGAGCTTGTTAAATCCGCTGAACCCGCGGTCCAGCACCCGCAACGCGCCGGCGAGATTAAAGAGGAAATTGTCCACTTTCAGGGTGATCGTCTCAACCTGAACGCCCAGGCGGGGATCGGTCACGGTTTCCCACGTTCCTGTTTCGAACTGGTCCAGCACCAGATCCGCCAGCCGATATCCCTGGCTGCGCGCTTTGGCAAAACTCGCTTTTTTAAAAGTCTGGTTCAGGCGATAATCATGCCCGCCGACGCAGCCGTTGGCGAAAACAGCCATGCCGCCGAGTCCGGCGCGCTGCACCTTTCCGTCGTAGACGATTCCCTGTTCAATGCCCTGCAGCCAGTAATAGGGAAAGTCGGCGGTGATGTCGAGGTTGTCGTCGGACAGCGTCTCTGGATGATTGCCCCAGTTGAGCAGCACGCCGAGCAGCGAGTCCTTTGCCTGGCTGCGAAATTGCAGGAGATGAATGGCATCATCCATCACGCGAGGGGGGCGGCTGTCGCGCACCAGATCCGCTGCGGTGGAATCGATGCGGCCGGCCAGCAGAGTGGCGGGTGTGCGGTTCGCATAGGCCTGGCCAACGGCATCGACGATCTGCCTCTGCACAAAGCGCAGATACTCTTTGTTGACGCCGGAGCGGTAAAATGCCGGCCCCCATAGGCCCATCAGATCCGGGGTTTCGTGGTTATGCGTGGAACAGATGATGAGGTGATCGATTTTCCAGGGTTTCTGCGCCAGCATGGCGCGAACGTCGACCACATAGTCATGAAAAAAACCGATGGCATCGAGGGAGACCAGGGCAACGCAGACATGGCCGTCCTCCAGCACCATAGCGCGGGCCCAAAGGTCATCGTGTACGGCCCGGGCCGGCCGGTTGTTGTGAAACCCGGCCAGCCAGAAGGCGTCGAATCGTCCGTTCTGATTGCGATCGAGATAACGGTCGCCGCGGTCAGGCTCATAGCAGCCGTTGCTGTCCGCATCGATCCAGGTGTCCGGCAACTCGGGCGTGATGACGCTGCGGCCAAAGCCGGCCTGCAGGGCGACCGTTCTCGATGGATCAGCCGGCAGATGCAGGTTGAAATGATAGCCCGGATGCCGGTCGCTCCGGTTGTACGCAGCAAGAGCCAGGAGGACGAGCACCAGAACGCCAAGCGTTAACAGCAGACGATAGAGAAATTTTTTCATTCTGTTCGCTTTCATCAAATGCAGTTCTGCCCGCATTCGAATGGTTCGGGCCGTTTGTTCTGCACAGGCCCCCTGTTTTCCGCTTTAACTTAAACCTATTAAATTGTATCACAAAAGGCAAGTTAAAAGATTGGCAGGGTTCTTTTGCAGTTGTTGTTGTCAAAACCATTAAATTTTATTACATTATATGAAAATGAGAATTTCCTTTTTGACATTGGGCTGCCGCTTGAACCAGGCGGAAACCGCGATTCTGCAGCAGCAATGCAGCGGACAGGGGTGGACTGTGGTGCATGCGGACGAACCCGCGGATGTAGCGGTCATCAACACCTGTACGGTCACTGCCCACGGCGACACTGATACGCGCCGGCTGATCCATCGTTTGCTGCGGATTAATCGCGACACCCGAATCGCACTGGTGGGATGCCAATCACAAGTTCAGAGCGAGGAGCTGGCCGCACTCCCCGGGGTGCACTGGGTCATCGGCACTGGCGCCAAAATGGATCTGGCGAATATTCTTCGCCGCGACACCTCGGCAGGGCCGGTGGTGGTGGTGCCGGAGATCGCGACCGACAGCTTTACCATCGCCGTGGCCGGCGTGGATCCCAACCGTACGCGCGCGCATTTAAAAATACAGGATGGATGCGATTTTTTTTGCAGCTATTGTGAAATCCCCTATGCGCGCGGACATGCGCGCAGCCGGGATTTCGACGACCTGCTGAGGGAGGCGAAGCAGCTGGCAGTCGCCGGTCATCGCGAGCTGGTGCTGACCGGCATCAACATCGGTTTGTACGCGCATCAGGGCCGCACCCTGGCAGATGTGGTGCAGGCGTTGCAGGCCATCCCCGAGGTGCTGCGCATTCGTATCTCTTCCATCGAGGCCACCACGCTGGGCGATGAATTGCTCACCTTGATGAGCAACGGCAAACTGTGCCGGTTTCTCCATCTCCCTCTGCAGAGCGGCAGCGATGAAATCCTTCACGCCATGCACCGCCGCTACACCGTGGCGGAGTATGATGCGTTCGTACAGAGGGCCGTGGACGCGGTTCCGGGGCTGTGCCTGGGCGCTGATGTGCTGGTGGGCTTTCCCGGCGAAAGCGATCAGCACTTTGCCGAAACCCTTGACTATCTGCAGCGTTCCGGCCACAGCTATTTTCATGTGTTCAGCTATTCGGACCGCCGGCATAACCTGAGTCGGAATTTTCCCGGCAAAGTGCCGCAAGCCGTGATTGAAAAACGCAGCCGTATTCTGCGCGAACTGAGCGCACAAAAACGCCGGCGGTTTCTGGAGCGCAACCTCGGCAGGACTGAGCACGTTCTCTTTGAGGGTCGGAAACGGGGGTGGTGGACCGGCGTGACCGACACCTACATTCGAGTGCGGGTGGCGTCTGATCGCGATCTGCACCATGCCTGGCTGCCGGTGGCGCTCACCGCTGTCGAGGATCAACAGATGATCGGTCGTTTACTATGAAAGTCTATATAGAAACCTATGGCTGTCAGATGAATGAATATGACAGCGAGCTCGTCCAAAGCATTTTGTTCGCTGACGGCTTTCAGGAGGTCAGCGACGTGCAGAAAGCGGACGTTTTGTTGATGAACACCTGCGCGGTGCGCGAGCATGCCAGCCACCGTGTGCTGGCGCGCATCGGCGAAATCCGTCACAACCGGTCCGGCGCGCCGCTGTTGATCGGCGTGCTCGGCTGCATGGCCAGCGGATTGAAACAGAAATTGCTCGATGCTCCCAACTCTCCCATTGATTTTCTCGCCGGGCCGGACAGCTATCGCCGACTGCCCGATCTGATACGGCAGGCAAGCCGAAAGAAACAACAGCTCCATGACGTCCTGTTGTCTAAAACTGAAACGTATGAGGATATTTATCCGCAGCGCCGGCCGGGGGTGAACGCCTGGATCGCGATCATGCGCGGGTGCAATAATTTCTGTTCGTTCTGCGTGGTGCCCTACAGCCGTGGCCGTGAGCGCAGCCGATCCGTTGCCGGCATTCTAGCTGAAACGCGCCGGCTCGTGGCTGAGGGCTATCCGCAGGTGACGCTGTTGGGGCAGAACGTCAACTCGTATCGCTCTCAGGGGATCGACTTCGCCGGTCTGCTGGAGCAGGTCAGCGCCGTGACGGGAGTGCGGCGGATCCGTTTCACCTCTCCGCATCCCAAGGATTTTCCCCGGGCTTTGCTGCGCATCATGAGAGATAATCCGGCGGTTTGCAAGCACATCCATCTGCCGCTGCAAGCGGGCAACGATCGCGTTCTCTCCCTGATGCGACGGACCTATGGCAAACGGCAATTCCTCGATCTCTCGGCAGAGATTCGGGAGGCAGTGCCCGGCGTGGTTTTGACTACGGACGTGATCGTCGGTTTTCCCACCGAGACCGACGCCGAGTTCGACGACACGGTGGAGGTGATGGAGACCGTGCGTTTTGACTCTTCTTTTATTTTCAAGTATTCCGAACGCCCAGGCACACTGGCGGCGAAAAAATACCCGGACGATGTGAGCGAAGAAGTCAAGACTCGGCGAATCGTGCGATTGAACAACCTGCAGAAGGAGATCTCGTTGGAGCGCCATCAACAGCGCATCGGTTCGGTGGAGACGGTTTTGATCGAACGCCTGGGCAGCAAAAAATCGGCTGAAGAGGTTCAGGGACGGACCGACGGCAATCTGCTGGTGATTCTTCCCGCCGGCGCCGGTCGGCCGGGCGAATTCATTCAAGCGCGCATCACTGAGGCCACCGCCCATGTGCTCAAGGGCGTGGTGGAACCTTCCACCGCCGGGCCGCCAGCAGACCAGAAAGGAACAAGCTATACTTTTATCGATGGATGATGAGAGGAAGCAAAGATCCATGCTCAAGACCCGTCTGCTGCATTTCATGTTGGCCATTCCCCTGCTGTTGCAGGCCCAGGTGGATCGCCTGCAGAGCCTCAAGGTGCATCGCTCCCTGTTGACGATCGACACCCACTGCGACACGCCGTTGCGTCTGTCCGATCCGGCCTGGGATATATCGGTGCGCCATCAGGGCGGCGACCGCGCCGGCGGCAAGGTTGATCTGCCGCGCATGGCCGACGGCAATCTCGACGCCTCGTTCTTCGCGGTGTTTGTCGGCCAGCGTCCGCTCACCCAGGAGAATTATCAGCTGGCCCGGGCGAAAGCCGACGCGTTGTTGGGTCAAGTGCATGGGGTTATTCTGGATCATGGCGAGCGGGTCTCTCTGGCGACCCACTCTCAGCATGCCCGTGACAACGAAGCGATGGGCAAGCTGTCCATTTACATCGGCCTGGAGAACGGATTTCCTCTGGCCGAAGAGGTGAGCGCCATCGGCCGGTATTATCAGCAGGGCGTGCGCTATATCACCCTGTGCCATTCCACCCATAATCAGGTGTGCGATTCGTCCACCGATCCCCTTGGCGCTGTGTACCACGGCCTGTCCGCTTTCGGCGAAAAGGCGGTGCGGGAGATGAATCGTCTGGGCATGATCGTCGATGTCTCGCATGCGTCGGATGAGACTTTTTACGACGTGGTGGAGCTTTCCAGTGCGCCGATCATCGCCAGCCACTCCTGCTGCCGGGCGTTGTGCGATCATCCGCGCAATCTCAGCGATGACATGATCCGCAAGCTGGCGGAAAAGGGCGGCGTGCTGCAGATGTGCATTCTCTCCGATTACGTTGTTCCGCGGTCGACCGGCCGGCGCGCCTCAGTGCGCGACGTAGTGGATCATATCGATCATGTGGTGGCGCTGGTGGGCGAAGAGTATGTGGGCATTGGCACGGATTTCGACGGGGGAGGAGGAGTGATCGATTGCAACGATGTGAGCGAATTGCCCAACCTGACTTACGAGATGATGCGGCGCGGCTATTCGGAACAGACGCTGCGCAAAATCTGGGGCGAGAATTTTTTACGGGTATTCAGCCGGGTCGAAGCCAATGCGGCGGTGGAGCTGAAGGGGCGGTCAGACGAATGAGTGGATGGCTGGCTGCATGATCAAGGTTTTAAATATCATCCGTCGGTCGTCCCTGATCGGCGTTTTGGGGGGTGTGCTTCTGGCAGCCGCATCGCTGTCATCGGCAGCGGAGGAGTACCGGCTTTCCGCCCTCACCTTCACGGGCAATCACTCCTTTTCCTATCGGGCGCTGTCCGAGCAGATGATCACACGAGTCCCATCCCCCTGGAAACGGCTGCTGCTGGGCAAATCCGCCGAGTACAGCGAGCTGTTGCTGCAACAGGATGTGAAAACCCTCACCGCCTTTTATCAGCGCGAGGGTTTCATCGATGTGCTGATCAATCGCGAGCTGGCGTTCAATGACCGCGATCAGACCGTTGCCGTGAACCTCGTCATTCAGGAAGGCAAACCCGTATCGCTCGGTCGCATTGAACATCATTTTGCCCATGACTCCAGCAGCCGTCCGTATCTGGATAAGGTTTTCCGTGAGGAAAGGGGCAAGCTGGCAGTGAGCCGCGGTCAGCGGTTCCGCGATGAGGCGATTCAGCAGGACAAAACCGCCCTGACCGCCGCGCTGTCCAACAACGGTTATCTGTAT
>JAKJDB010000763.1 GCA_022706175.1 Candidatus Zhuqueibacterota bacterium
AGGTCTTTGAAAAGGCGTCGCAAGTCGATAATGCCTCCGATGATGAACCAGAACGTGGAGACAATGCCAGTCAGGCAAATAACGCAGACGTTGGTGATGAAAAAATATTTTCCCCACCATTGCGGGTTCCACGGCGAGACCAGATTCCATACCAGTACGGCAAGAAAACACATGCCGAACTGATAACCGACAGAATATAGGACAACACTCCATGCAATGATCTTGTCACCCAGGGTATATTCCGGGGTGATTCCGACAAGTTTCGACCATACAGTCCTCCAGGACCATGCGGATGTTGACTTGTCGGTTCCATCCATATTGTATTTGCCGCGATGCAGCATCCGATCAAGATTAAAGGGTTCTTTGTAGGTCACCAGCGAGCCGATCACATAGGCGGCGATACTGATCATCATCGCCATAAAATACCATTCGTAGGCGTTGACCGGAAACTTGATTGCACTCATTTTCCAGTCAACATAGGGGTTTAAAGGGGCGGAACAGGTCTTCAGCCAATGATCGATAACACCCACCCATCCTTGCGATTCTATAAACGGATAGACGGTTTTAGCCCATGAACGCTGTAGAAACAGCCCAACGACCGAGAAGCCGGAGCCGAAAATGATCGCGCAATATGCGCCGACGGTATTGCCGAAACGGCTGTAAAGGCCAAAAAGGATGACGGGGCCGGCGCCGCCCAGCCATATCGAGACCATAATGGTCAGAAACATGTTTATATAATCCATCTGCGACATGAAAAAAGAGGCGAAGAAAAAGAAAATGCCGGTTAGAATTGTACAGATTTTGATCAATCGCAAATGGCTCTCAGGCCGCAGCGGCTCTTTCAAAAACGGCACGATTAGATCTTGGACAATGGCTGCAGAAGCATTAAAAATACGGCTATCATCGGTAGACACCATCAGCATGACCATCAACAGGGCGAACAAGCCCAGCAAACCAGCCGGCAGGAGGTTTCTAAAGACAACCGGCAACATCATCTGATGATAAAGAGTACGGAATTTCTGAAATTCCTGATTTTTTTCCGGGGAGCCACTGAGATGTTTCCTGGCGGTATCCATGAATGGCGTGTCGATGTTGTTGCTCTGGGAAAGGGGTTGATCGACGCCGATCACGTGCTGTGAAATTGGCACCAAACTCATCTCATCATTCAGCGCTTTCTGCGCTCTTGCATCTGGAACAACCTGGGCGGCAACTCGTTCGGAAAGTTCCAGGCGGATTTTATGCGACTGCCCGGCGAAATCTTTATGATTCATAAATGTGATGATTGCATTCGCAATCAAAAGGCAGCTAAGTAAAGAGTAGCCGTAACGCCAGGTGCTGAGAATTCCGGACATTTTTTGCTCATGAGGCGTACGGGCAGAATTTGATGTGTCGTTCCCGATATAGGCTCCGCGATTAAGAATGTTGCCAGTAATCGTGGCGACTAGTGCAAAAAGATTGAAATCGCGCAGGCGGTCAACATCGAACGGATTGATGAAGCTTTCCCCGGGAATCCGGTCGAGCATCACCGGAACCACCTGGCCAAACCAGGAAAAGTTGATCAGGACATATCCGGTCATCATCACGAAAATCGGATAACTCATCAACCCTTGCATGCAGTCTGAAATCAACAGGGAGATTCTTCCTCCTGGCAGGATCAAGGCCAGTGACAGCAGGATTACCGCAAGCACAACGAGCACAAAGGTTGGAATTGCGACTCCGAATGGATGGACGTAGTGTGGAAACCCAAAGAAGTAGATAAAGAAGTTTGCCGCGACTGCAGGGCCGATGGAGTTGGTCAGCATTTCGGCGAGGATTCGAAGGATGGAGGCGAAAATTCGGAAGGAACGGCTGTAGCGCATTTCCAGGAACTGCCCGTTGGAAAGTGCCTTGGTCTCCCGGAAGCGATAGGTGATAAAGCCAGAAAGCGAAAGCACAATTCCGATGGGCAAAGTAATCATGCTCCAGAATTCGATACCGTACCCGGTTTGGTATTTGGCTTCAACCAACGCGACCAGTGTGATAACACTCAATAAGGCCTCCATCGAGGCAATGTTCAAGACATAGCGCCCTGCCACCCGTCCGGCGGCAATGTAATCAACTAGGCCATTCACATATTTTTTCGTGCGGAGGGTAAAAGCAAGCAGAGCCGTTA
>JAKJDB010000764.1 GCA_022706175.1 Candidatus Zhuqueibacterota bacterium
TCCGCGCCGCAGAATCCCCAGGTCATGGGCAGCGCCAAAGATGAAGAGGCGTCGCGGTTGGGCCGCATCAACGGCAACATGATGAAGCGGTTTGCCATCATCCTTTGGGGTTTTACCGGCCTGATCGGCTTCGCCCTGTATCAGAACGCCGTCTCCGATCCCGACATGATTTGGGGGTACATGTCCAGACAGTTGTTGGGTCCTGGTTTGATCGGATTGATGATCGTCTGTCTGCTGGCCGCCCTGCAATCCACTGTGTCGGCGCTGCTGGTCTCCGCCAGCGCCATGTTCACCAAGACACTCTACGAGCCGCTTCGGCCGGATTGTCCGCAAAAAGAGCTGGTCCTGGTCAACCGGCTGGTGACTGTGTTTGTTCTTGTCGTCAGCGTGTTGATCACGCTCTACTTTCAGGATTTTTTGCGCGTCTTTAAATTCATGCTCTCCATCGGCTTGGTGTTCGGACCGCCCTTTTGGATCGCCGTTCTCTGGCGTCGTGCCACGCCCAAGGCGGTCTGGGCCGCTATTCTTTACAGTGCGCTGGTGACGGTCTGGCTGGGAAATTTCGGCGCCGACCTCCCCGGGTTCTCCAAATCCAACACCTTTTGCCGGATGACCGCTGAAAAAACGGCAACGGTCAAGGCCGGCGCCGTTCAGAAGGATGTGGATGAGGGCAGAGCCCTGTCCGTCGGCCAGGTTATGGAAAAGGCGATTCGCATCGAGCCGCGCGGGATCTTTTTTGAAGAGATCGTTCGCGAAATTCCTCACGACCCGCAGTCGCCGCTGATCGGCAGGGGGCGATTCCGCGTCAGCCTGATTTTTCCGGCTCTGCTGGGGGTGAAGCTCGACCGCCTGGGCGTCGGCGATCTGAACGCGTTGGGTTTTTATCTGGACATCTTGATGCCGTTTTTGATCATCTTTCTTGTTTCGTATGTTACCCGGCGCAACAGCCAGGCAGGCCTCGATCAGTTTTACGGCCGGCTGCAAACACCGGTGCGGGGTTCACCGGAAGAGGACGCGCTGGAGATGGAGCGCACACGAGCGAATCCTACGCGTTTTAAACAAAACAAGATGTTCCCGAACAGCAGTTTTGAGCTGCTCAAGCCGACCAGGCGCGATGCCATCGGATTCGTCGCCATCTGGGCCATCGTCGCTCTGGTCATACTGTTTCTTTATCTGCTGACGCAAATTGGGAGATAGGAAGGAATGTTAAACACGGCGCGACAAACGCCCCTGATCATCAATGTGGACCACCGGCGGCATTTCAGCCTGAACGGAAAATGGCAGACCATCGTCGATCTCTACGACGCCGGCTATTATGATTCGCACATGGCTTTGGAGGAGAACGGCTTTTTCAAAAACGAAAAACCCCGGCGACGAAGCGATCGTATTGAATATGCATTCATACCCGCCAACAACCTGCTGGTGCCCGGCGATTGGAACACCCAGCGCGAAAAGCTCTATTATTACGAAGGCTCGGTCTGGTATAAAAAAGATTTCGACGCCGTTCCGTCCAAAGATCACCGGTTTTTTGTCTATTTCGGCGCGGCCAATTACCGGGCGGACGTGTACTGCAACGGCGTTCGACTGGGTGAGCATGTGGGCGGGTATACGCCGTTCAATTTTGAGCTGACGCCTCTTCTCCGCCGCAAGGACAATTTCCTGGTCGTCCGCGTCAACGCCGGCCGCAGCCAGGAGGCCGTGCCCATGGCGATGACCGACTGGTGGAATTACGGCGGTCTGACCCGCTCCGTCCGTCTGCTGCAAGTGCCCCAGACATTTATCCACGACTATTTCATTCAACTGAAAAAGGGATCCCTGGACCAAGTGGCCGGCTGGGTTCAGCTGGATGGGCCAAAGGCCGGGCAACGGGTGACCATCCGGATTCCCGAGGCGGGTGTGGAACAGACGGTCACTACCAACGCCGGAGGATACGGCAAGATCGCGTTTTCCGTCGGTTTGAAGCTATGGAGTCCTGAACAGCCCAAGCTGTATCGCGTGGTTATCACTGCAGAGACGGATGAGGTGGAGGATGAGATCGGATTCCGTTCCATCGAAACTCGAGGAGCGGACATTCTGTTAAACGGCCGGCCAATCTTTTTACGCGGCATCTGCCTGCATGAAGAGAGCCCTTTTCCGAACC
>JAKJDB010000765.1 GCA_022706175.1 Candidatus Zhuqueibacterota bacterium
ACCGCCCGCACCGACCGCAGCTGGCACAACATGCTGCGCCAAGGCGCCACGATCACGTGGGAAGCCTGGGACAATCGCTTCAAACCCAACCAAGATTGGAATCACGCCTGGGGCGCCGCGCCGGCCAATATCATTCCTCGTGGATTGATGGGGCTGGAACCCATGCAGCCCGGATGCGCCAAAATGCGGATCAAACCGCAGTTGGGCAATCTCGAGTTTGCCGAGATCAAGCACCCCACCCTGCGCGGGCCAGTGCTGCTGCGCGTCGAGCAGTCCGCGGCTGGCCGAAGGTTGCGGCTGACGCTGCCGGCCGGCATGACCGCGGAACTGCATCTGGCGGCAAGCGATCTTGCCGCAATTCGTGAGAGCGATCGCATGCTGGCGAAAAATCCTCATGTCGTTTTCAGTCGCCTGCAGGACGGTTGTGTGGTTCTCGATGTGGAATCGGGTTCTTATTTTTTTCAAGTCAACTGACCTGTTCGATCGAACTTGTTTTATCAAACCTGGGAGTCGCTCATGACCAAGACAAATTTTTCCACAGAGCCAAGCCGGCGACGGTTTTTCAAGACCAGTCTGTTGACCGGCGCAGCGGCGTTCGCGGCGCCGTCCATTGTGCCTGCTTCGGTGTTCGGCGCTCAGGCGCCGAGCAACCGCATTCAGATCGGCGCCATCGGTGTGGGGCGCATCTCCCGCGACCACGATCTGCCGGAGATCATGGCGTTTGATCAGGCGCGCGTGGTCGCAGTCTGCGATCTGGATTCCAAACGTCTGCAGCAGGGCCAGGCGTTTGTGGAAAGCGGTTATGCAAAAAAGGGAGTGAACCTGAAGGTTCGCACCTATGCGGATTACGAGGAACTGCTCAAAAGCCCGGAGATCGATGCGGTGGTGATCAGCACGCCGGACCATTGGCACGCCAAACCGGCCATCGAGGCGGCCAAGGCCGGCAAACATGTCTACCTGCAAAAACCGGCTACGTTGACCATCGCCGAGGGGCGGGCGATGAGCGATATGGTGCACCGCTGCGGCATTGTTTTTCAGCTGGGCACACAGCAACGCTCCATCGATCATTTCCGCGTTGCCGCTGAGCTGGTGCGCAACGGCCGCATCGGCCGGGTGCATACGGTGCAAGTCGGCCTGCCCACAGATCCCAGCGGTGACGAAGAACCCGAGATGCCCATTCCGCCCAATTTGAATTATGAAAAGTGGTTGGGCTCTACGCCGTGGGTCTATTACACTGAAAAGCGGGTGCATCCGCAGAACGATTATTCCCGGCCAGGCTGGCTGCGCTGCGAGCAGTTCGGCGCCGGCATGATCACCGGCTGGGGCGTGCATCATTTCGACATCGCCCACTGGGGCCTTGGCGTGGAATTTTCCGGACCCCTGGAGGTAGAGGCGTGGGCCGAGTTCCCCACCCGCGGACTGTGGGATGTGCACGGCAAGTACAAGATTGACATGCTCTATCCCAACGACGTGCGCGTCCAGGTGAGCGACGAGCTGCCCATCGGCGTGCGCTTTGAGGGGAGCGAAGGCTGGATCTTTGTGACCCGCGGCAACTATTCGGTGACCGCTTCGGATCCGGTGGCCAATGCGAAAAAGGAAAAAGCTCTGTCTGCCAGCGATGCCAAGATTCTGGAATCGAAAATCGGCCCCAACGAAATCAACCTGATCCGCAGCCGCGATCAGCACGGCAACTGGCTGGAGTGCATCCGGTCGCGGCAGCTGACCATCTCTCCGGTTGAGGTGGGACACCGGTCCACCAGCGTGTGCCTCGTCTGCCACATCGCCATGAAATTGAAACGCAAAGTCTACTGGGACCCGATCCTGGAACGGTTCAAAAACGACGATGAGGCCAACGCCATGATCAGCCGGCCGCAGCGTGCGCCGTACGGGCTTTGATGCGGCTCCTCAAATCGGATATCTACTGTGAGGCATTGAATGAATAGAAACAGATGGTTTTTTTTTGCAGCGATTTTAGGTCTGTGGATCCATGACCTGCCGGCGCAGAACCTCGCGCTGAGCGCGGAACGGCTGGATGACCGTTGGATCATTCGCATCGACGAGCGGGTGTTTACGGTTTACCGGTTCGGCGACGGACAAAAATATCCCTATCTTTATCCGGTGAATGGTCCG
>JAKJDB010000766.1 GCA_022706175.1 Candidatus Zhuqueibacterota bacterium
TGCACCCGCGCCGAGGACAGAGGCATGGCCTGGCCGATAAAGAAATTGGAGGTGTCCGCCTGGCCATCGGCGTTGACGACGACCAGACGATAGGGTTGGTTTTTATCCAGGGCCGGCAGAGAGACCGCAAGATCGAGATAATTGGCGGTGATGGCTTCGACGGACACATTGCCTTCATCCGGCGTCAGACCGGCGCGCAGTCCTTTATAAAAATTCTGCCCATTGAGCCGCACCTTGCGCTCCCGGCTGTCCGCATGGATCGTCGGCATCACGCCGGTTATTTTGGGGCCCTGCTCGCTGGTGAACACCAGAGCGCCGAATCCATCCGGTCCAAAGGGGCTCTGCAGCCGAAAGGTATGGGATCCCAGATCGACGTTGCGGCCCTCCACCTCCAGGGCGAAGCGCAGACTGTCGGGGCTGTAGCTCACCCGTCGGGACGGATCGTTCATGACTTTGATCGCCGCATCGTCAAAATCGATGGTGCTGGACGACAACAGGGCGTTTCCGCAGACCGTCATGGAGGCCATGGTTCGGCCGCTGGACGCCAGCCGCAGAGTATCGCGTCGTATCTGGCCGCTCTGATAGATTGTGACGTGATCGACAGTCGGCATCTGCGACAGCCGGATCTCCAGCTGCAGCGCCAGTTTTTTTTCGCCGCGGGGATCCACCACCAGCAGTTCATGCACTCCATAATCGGCAAAGGTCGAATCGATGGCGATGCCGCAGGCCAGTTCAGCGGGTCCCAGCGAATCCACCGCAACGACGTTCAGGCCGCGACTTTTTCTGCTGAACAGCAGAGTGTCGCGGCTGGAGAACCGGCAATCCAGATTGTAGACCGTGCGAACTTGTTCCACCCGGTCGTGCCAGGCCGGCACGGTGAGAGCCGGAAGCGTCATGGTTGGCACGGATTGCGCTGATAGCAGGCCGGCGGCCAGCAACCCGATCCCTATCCCCACCTTGGCCAGTCTGTTTATCATTTGTTGTCCTCTAGTTTACGTATGATCCGGGCGGGATTGCCGGCCACCACCGAGTTGGCGGGAACATCTTTGGTGACCACACTGCCGGCGCCGACGATGGCATTCTCACCGATGGTCAGACCGCAGAGGATCGTGACGCTGGAGCCGATGGAAGCGCCCTTTTTGACAAAAGTTTGCTCACACTTCCAATCCGCCTCTGTCTGCAACGAACCGTCGCCGGTCGTGGCGCGCGGATATCTATCATTGATGAACGTAACGTTGTGACCGATGAAACATTGGTCTTCGATGTGCACGCCCTCACAGATAAAAGTGTGGCTGGAGATTTTGCAGTTTTTGCCGACGGTGGCGCCCTTTTGAATCTCGACAAACGTGCCGATCTTGGTGCCGTCGCCGATCTCGCAGCCGTATAAATTGACAAAGTTGAAAATCTTGACGTCTTTGCCTAATTTCACCGAATCCGCAATGCTGACGAATTGCATACTCGTTCTCCTGGGTTAAGTAGGCCGGGCTCAGAATGGAGTGCAGGGGCGCTGCAAGGCGCAGAATTCACTCTTGCACCTTGTGCCTTTCCTCGTTCACGCCGTTCATCTGCCGCCCGAAAAGGGGGTCATTTTTTCTTTGGCCAGGCTGGAGAGATATTGACCGTACTCGTTTTTGCGGTTGAGCCGCGCCTGTTCCTGCAGCCGGCCGGCGGTAATCCATCCCTTGCCGAAGGCGATCTCTTCCAGACAGGCGATCTTGAATCCCTGCCGGTCCTGAATGGTTTTGACAAAGCTGGCGGCGTCCAAAAGGCTCTCGTAGGTGCCGGTGTCCAGCCAGGCATGGCCGCGTCCCATCACCCGCACGTCGAGTTCGCCCCATTCGAGGTACACCCGATTCAGGTCGGTGATCTCGAGTTCGCCGCGAGCCGACGGCTTGAGCGACTTGGCGATCTCGACCACGCGGTTGTCGTAGAAGTACAGCCCGGTGACCGCGTAGCGAGACTTCGGCTTCGCCGGTTTTTCTTCTAGGCTGACGGCCCGCCCGGCTGCGTCGAACTCGACCACGCCGTAGCGTTCGGGGTCGGTCACGTGGTAGGCGAACACGCTGGCGCCCGTGGCGCGGCCATCGGCGCGCTTGAGCAACGTGGCGAAGTCGTGGCCGTAGAAGATGT
>JAKJDB010000767.1 GCA_022706175.1 Candidatus Zhuqueibacterota bacterium
ACGCGGGCGCCTGCAAGGCCCAGCTCCGTCAGCGTGCGGTCGATGAACTCCAGCAAGTGCGGGCCGAATAAAGCCTTGACCGAACTCTGCAGATGAATCTCCCGGGCAGGCGCCGGCGTCCATTCGATCAACACGTCGCCCTTTTGATCGCGGCCGGCGCAATAACGTTCGTTGCTCTCGGACATATCGTTATGCTTTTCCATGGATGGTGGATGGATTTGGAGAAGATATTTCGAACCGGCCTGTTTCTGAAAGCGGTTTCACCGCGCGTGCATGCACAGGCAAAGCGACCGGTCGTGGCTGCGGCTGGGTCATAAGCCGCTCCACCGCAGCACCGGTATAATATTAAAAAGCGTCCGAATATCCAAGAAAAAAAGATGCCGCGGTTCTGAACAAAAAACTGTTTTATTTATCAGGAAATGTTTGTACACTGCAGAACGATTCACCATCCATGCCTACAAGGGAGAAAGACTATGTTCGACCAACCCGTTTCCCGCCGTCAATTCGGCAGATGGACGCTGGCGGCAACCGCTCTGGGGACTTTGGCCGCCGGATGCCGCACAAAGAAAAAGCTCGGCATCGGCATCCAGTTATACACCCTGCGCGATCTGATGCAGAACGATTTTACCGGCACGCTGGAAAAAGTGGCGGGCCTGGGATATCCCGCCGTCGAGTTTGCCGGTTACGGCGGTCTTGCGGCGCCCCAAGTGCGCGATCTGCTGAAACGATTGAATCTGCGCTGCTGCGGCACTCATGAGGGCTATGGCGCCTTGACGCCGGATGCGCTGGAAAAGACCATCGCATTCAACGCCGCCATCTCCAGCCCCTACATCATCTGCCCCTCGATGCCGCGCGAGTTCCGCGAAAAAGGAGCGGACGGCGTTGGGGCGTTTGCCGATGCCATGAATCAGGCGGGAGAAAAAATCAAGCAGGCCGGCATGCAGCTGTGCTATCATAACCATGACTTTGAATTTCAAACCACCGACGGTCCTTCGATCTTTGATCAGCTGCTGCAAGGGACCGATGCCGAACTGGTCAAGATGGAGGTCGACACCTATTGGGTACAGCATGCCGGTTTGGATCCCATCGCATTGATCAAAAAACTGCAAAACCGTTGTCCTCTGCTGCACATGAAGGACATGACCGCCGGCGAACCGCACACCTTTGCACCGGTGGGTCAAGGCGTGATGAACATCAAGGGGATTATCGAAGCGGGCCGCCAGGCCGGCGTCCAGTGGCTGGTGGTGGAGCAGGATCGCTGTGAAGGATCGGTTCTGGATGCCGTGGCCGGCAGCTATCAGCATCTGCATCGACTGGCAGGCTGAGACCCATGCTTTTACGCGGACGCAGGATGGGATTCCGCCGGCCGATCCGTGAGAGTAGCGTATTCCTAAAAAGAGGGTGGGCATTCAGCCCACCCTTTTTTCATTTCACAGTTTGCCCTGCCGACGCATCTTGTCCAGGGCGCTGTGCCGCCGGCCATAGCCGAAATAGATGGCGAACCCGATGAGCAGCCATACCAGCAGGCGGAACCAGTTTTCCGACGGCAACGAGAACATCAACAACAGGCAAAACAGAATGCCCAGGATAGGAGTCAGCGGCGCATAGGGCACGCGAAACGGCCGCTCCGCCTCCGGATGCGTTCGGCGCATAATCAGCACCGCCGAACAAACGATCACAAACGCCAGCAGCGTACCGATGTTGGTGAGATCAGCCAGAATGCGCAGGGGAATCAGCGAAGAGAGCGCAGCCACCACCACGCCGGTCAGCAGGGTGGCTTTCCACGGCGTACGAAACCGATCGTGAATGGCGCCGAAAAATTTTTGCGACAACAGGCCGTCGCGGGCCATGGCCAAAAGCACGCGCGGCTGGCTCAACATCATCACCAGCAACACCGAGGTGATGCCGGTGAGCGCGCCGATATCGATGACCCGCTGCGAGTAGGTAAGTCCTCTCTGCTTGAAGGCATTGGCCACCGGCGCGTGGATGTCGATCTGATCATAGGGCACCATGCCGGAGAGCACCAGCGCCACGGCGATGTACAACACGGTGCAGATGATCAACGAGGCGATGATGCCGATGGGCACGTCGCGATTGGGACGGCGGGCCTCTTCCGCGTGGGTGGAAAC
>JAKJDB010000768.1 GCA_022706175.1 Candidatus Zhuqueibacterota bacterium
CACCATGTAATTCCGTCCCAGACCCCACTCCAGATCGCCGATGCGATGGGAGCGAAACGAGCCGGCATCCGAGTAGAGCATGAATTTCAGCGCCGCCCGGGCTTCGCTGAAATGGCCGACCGCTGACAGCGCCGCCACGCTGTAGCTCATGTCGCGGGTGATCGCGATCTTGTCATAACCATAGGCCAGCGAGTTGACGATCTGGCCATAGCCCGGCCCTGGTTCGCGCACCTGGGCCATCTTGATGAACGCCAGGGATTGACGGAACACATCGTGCTTGAGAGTGATGATGTCCGCGGGTTCATGGCCGGCGAGATGCCAGTGCATCCACCATCGCTGTTCCGCCTCCACCATCCGTTTCGGCTCTGTTTTAGCCAGGTCCGCCAGCACCTTGGTCTGGGTCGGCGGCGTCATGCCGCCGGTATACACGGCGGCGAACATGATCCACAGATCCTCGTTGTCCCAGCACTCGGTTACCACGGTCTGCACTTCGCGCAAAGGCGGATCGATGAAAGGAAGAAAATGCGCCCTGGTGAGGCGGAATCGTTTGGCAGCGGGAATATGCAGAACCCAGAACAGAGCCTTGTGTTCGAGGATCATCGGCGCCCAGATGTAGGAGATCAGGCGCGCCTTTTCGGTGGTGTGTTCGACGCGGATGATGCCGGTGCCGTTGATATAGCCGCTGTTGGCCACCGGCCATTGCTGCAGGGGGATGGAATGAGAACCGATGGTCATGCGAAAGCCCAGCGCCTGCACCAGATTGGGCGTGCGATAGCCGGCGTCCCAATCGTCGTTCAGGTGAGGATAAAAAGCGTCCACCACCCCCTTGTCTATGTGATAGGTCGCGAAACACAGGCCATTGGCCGTGGGCAGATGTTCGATCGACCGTTGCGCTCCTGTCGCAGCTGCGCAGCAGCCGCCGATGATCATCAAAAAAATGAAAAAAGTCTTCATCGCTTTGCATGGGACGAAATGCACCGCCACCGCACGCACCTCCGAATCCGTTCCACCTAACATACCGCCGCTCTTCAAGCGTTGCGGAATTCAATTCTCCTTTGCAGGCTTTTGCGTCAACGCCTGCAAAGACTTGATCAGCGCCTGGGTGCCTTCGCGGCCTTCGCCGCGGGCCTGACAGGCGGAAAAAAGCTGATGCACCAGGCTCAGTCCCGGCGACGGCAGCCGCATCTCAAACGCGGATTGCAGCGCCAGCCGCAGATCCTTCTGCTGCAGATCGATCATAAAGCCCGGCGCAAAATCCCCCGCAGCCATGCGCGGCCCAAGATTGCTCAACTGCCAGGAACCGGCCGCGCCGTTTTTCACCGCTTCGATCATCACCTGCGGATCGACGCCGGACTGCTGGGCGAAACGCACCGCTTCGCACACCGCCAGATTGGTGACTGAAACCAGAATCTGATTGCACAGTTTGACGGTCTGGCCCATGCCGTGTCCGCCGACATGGGTGATGGTCTTGCCCATCGCCTCCAGCACCGGACGGCAGCGCTCCAGCGTCTGCGCCTCGCCGCCCACCATGATCGCCAGGGTTCCGGCTTTGGCGCCCACATCGCCGCCGCTCACCGGCGCATCGAGCATTTGCGAACCCTTTTCCTTGATCTGGGCCGCCATGCGCTGCGTGGCCGAGGGCGAGATCGTGCTCATGTCGATCACCACGCTGTTGGGTTTCAATCCCTGCATCACGCCGTCGTTGCCGAAAAGCACCTGCTCCACATCCGGCGTATCGGTCACCATGGTGATGACGATGCTGGACCGTTCCGCTGTTTGTTTGGCGGATGCCGCGGCGCCGGCGCCTGCCTGCAGCACCGGCTGCATGCGCGCCGGCGTGCGGTTGTAAACCGTCAAGGGAAATCCGGCTTTCAGCAGATTCAAGCACATGGGTTGTCCCATGATGCCCAGGCCGATGAACCCGATGTGTTCCTGTGCCATTGTTCTCTCCATATTTTCCGCTCAGACCCCCTGCTCGACCCCTGAATGTCGTCGCGTACTTTGCGACGACTCCGGGTGTCGTCTTTGAGTGCTCTTTGCGACGACTCCGGGTGTCGCTTTAAACTCACGCTCCGACCCCTGAATGTCGTCGCGTACTTTGCTTCTCCGACCCCTGAATGTCGCCGCG
>JAKJDB010000769.1 GCA_022706175.1 Candidatus Zhuqueibacterota bacterium
GCTCAGCACGGCGTCGTCACCGACAGCACGGCGCACTTTAACAACAGTTTTTGGCTGCCCATCGCCCACCTACGTCTTAAACCGGCGAAATGGTGGGATATCCGGCTGGCCGCGACCCAAACGTTGGCCCGTCCAGATTTTCAGATGCGCCTGCCGGCGCTGTACATCGATCGTCAGGAAGCCACCATCGAACGCAGAAACCCAAATCTCAAAACTGCGCTGTCGCATAACTATGACGCGAATATGTCGTTTTACTCCACCCAGTATGGTCTGTTTACCGTTGCCGGTTTTTATAAAGAGATCGACAACATGTTCTACTGGCTGTACAATGTGCGCATCGCCGGATCGGCTCATGCTGACAGTATCGGATTGCCGGCTGAATACGGGCCCTATAATCAGTATATGCTGAGCGAACCGGTGAACACGTCGGATACCAAGGTGTGGGGCTTTGAGCTGGAACTGCAGACCAATCTGGGCTTTCTGCCCGGTCTGTTCAAAAACTTTATCTTCAACGCCAACTATTCCCGCATCTGGTCTGAAACGATCTACCCGCGATTCAAATTGGGCGCAGCGACCGGTTTTCCGCCGAGGTACAAGCCGGTGTATTATTTCACCAAACGAGAGCTGACCGGCCAAACCGATTACACCGGCAACTTGGCGCTCGGCTACGATCAGGGAGGCTTCTCCGGCCGCTTGTCGATCTATTTCCAGGGTCCCTTTTTAACCTCTATCAGCCAAACCGGACAGGAATGGGATCAATATCAAAAAAGCTTCAAGAGACTGGACCTGTCGTTGAAGCAAAAACTCACGGACCAGATCTCCGTGTTTCTAAATATGAATAATCTGACCAATTCGGTGGAAGGCACTTATTTTTCCTTCCGACGGCTGGACCAGGGCGGATCCAGGAACGGTATCACCGGAGATCTGGGAATCCGACTTGCACTGTAGCCCTTTATGCCAGGAGATATCAAGCTTCCTGACCCTGTGGAGGTGATGCCGGCGACAACAACTCTCTAATTCGCATGCGATTCTTTTCATCCTTATTTGGAGGTGCCCTAATGAAATCGAGATTTTGCTACGCAGTGGTGCTGCTATGTCTGTTGGTGTCTTTCACGACTCCGCTTTTCGCCGAAAAAGTGCTGGATCCAAACGCCAATTTCATCAACGTGCTCATCAAAGGCGACACGCTGGCGAACGGGAAACGCGCGGATTCCGTCTATATTCTGCAACGCGGCGCAACCTACTACACGCAAGGTTATATTCAGAACATCGGTTTTCCTTTGACGCTGAAAGCGGCTCAAGGCAACGGCCCGCTGCCCCGCATCGCCGCATGGCCGCAGACCGACGGAACGCTGGGCGCCCGTCTGCTCGATGCCACGCATGACTGCTATCTGTACAACATCTATTTCGACGGCATGGGGCCCAACGTAGACACCGGCGTGCCGGATCCGCTCTTTCGCATGGGCGGACAATTGCTGCGCGCGGGCGCTGCCGGTAAAGCCCTGGTGGTGGACGGCTGCATTCTCAACAACTGCGGCCAGGTCATGGTTCGCTCCAACAGCGGCGCCCGTCTGCTCAAATTCACCAACACCGTCTTTGCCAACATGGGTCAGGTCTCGGCCGACAACCTCGGCAACGGCCGCGTGGTTGATTTTCGCGACGGCGCCACAGACACTCTGATCATGCGCAACTGCACCGTGATCAACGGCGCCGACCGCATCCTCCGGCATCGCGACGCCACCAACAAACAGAATTTCCTCCAGTATGTCGAGATCGATCACTGCACGTTCGTTCACTGGTTGGGCGCCTTCGGCATGCTCCATATGGGCGACCTCGGCGCATCAGGACTGAAACTGACCAACAACCTGTTCGTCAATCCCATGGCCTTCGGCTACAGCACCACCGATGAATGGCGCCGGGCCGAGTTCGATCTTCATGGCGAAAAGGACGCCAACGGCATTCCGATCATGTACATGGTCAGCGATGAGATCAACGCCACGGTTACGCCCAAGTACGAGATCCATCACAACGTCCTGTACACCGAGCAGGGCGTCCGCGACATCTGGGCGCAGCATGGCGTCAACCCTGTGCCGTTTGTGACGCATCGCATCAAATCGTTGATCGGCG
>JAKJDB010000047.1 GCA_022706175.1 Candidatus Zhuqueibacterota bacterium
GTTTTGCCGCGCCGCCGACAAAGACGATGAACAGACAAGCCAGCAGGAAAAGCGACAGCCAGAGAATCTTTTTATGGTTTCTAATTTGCATGCGTCGTGCCGGCTGATTTGATTTTCTGCAATTCCTGATTGAGCTCCTGCGCCCGCTGATTGGTTTTACGCAGGCGCTCAGCCATCAGGCGGGCCAGTCTGAAAACGATCTTTAAACCCAAACGGGGGTCGCGCTCCATCAGAGCGAACAGATCGGGCTGAAAAAAGCCGAATATTCTGCAGGCCGTTTTAGCGACAGCGGTGGCGGATCGCGGCGCATCGTCCAGCAACGCGACGTCGCCGAAGAAAGCGCCGTCGCTCAATTCGGAAAGCTGCAGCTGGCCGCTCTCGGAGATGATGGCCACAGTGCCGTTTTGTATAATATACATGCCCATGCCGGGCTCGTTCTCTCGGAAAATGATCTCTTCCGCCTGGTACTCTCGCTCGTGCAAAATACGCACCACCGCCGCGAGTTCGCGTTTGGACAGGTTTTCAAAAATGGGCACGCGGCTGAGAATGACGGGGAGATCGGACCGTCCGTTTTTATGCTGAGACTCTGGAGATTTCCGAAAGAAATTTTTCAAGATCGCTCCTTGTGCATGAAAAGAGTGTCGTTTGACCTGCGGCCGGCCCAGGCACGTCTTCAGGCATGAGCGGCGGCCGAACGTATGGATAAAAATTAGCATTTATCGGGCTGTTTATCAAGAAAAAAATCATTGGTCCTTGAATTATAATTTGTATATTTTCAGGTAAGACGGAATGGAGCGAGCAGTCGACCTGCTTTAAACGATGGTGAATTATTCGGCGAGGTTTTCTATGGGTTTGGGTTATGCCTTGACCAAGATACCCTGGAAGAGCATTCTTCCCTATGTCCCCACGGTCGTGGAAACGGCCAGAGAGTTGCTGCGCAATTTGGGCAAAACCACGGCGGCCCAGTCGTCCGGAACAGCAAAGGAGACTCCTGCCGTGGGCCTCTCCTGGCGGAACAGCAGCAGAGGTTCATCGAAAGCCTGCGCATCCTGGAATCGCGCGTGCAAATGCTGCTCTGGCTCGTCATCGTTCTGTTAGTCATCCTCGTGGCTATGCTGATATTTCTTTTTGTGCACTCTCCGGCACTCTAGGGCAGGGCGAGACCGTTCGATCCATCCGCAAGACGCACGGATTCATACCAACCTCTGTAAAGGAAAAAAGATGAAACGGCTGTTGTTCTTTTTCGGAATCTGTTTGTGCACCACCGCCATCGTCTGGGCGCAAAAGACGCCCACCGGGCAGGCTAAGGATTTTTCGGTGAAACCCTGCCTGCATTCCATCGGCTACGCCGGTCTTTGGCGCGGTCAGGCGCAGCTGAACCTGGATCAATTTCTTCTCAAGGCCAAAGAGCTGGGCTATCACAGCGTGATGATCATGGCCAAACGGCCGCACCTGTCGCCGCTGGATTATGATGAAGCGGCACGAAAAAAGCTCAAGGCTCGCCTCGCTGAACTCGATCTCAAGCTGGTTTGTCTGGCCGGCTATTCCGATTTCACCGCCGGCATCGACAAGCCCGGCATTCCCAACATCGACATTCAGGCGGCCTATGTCGGCGAGGTCGCACGGCTGGCTCGTGATCTCGGCTGCGACATGGTGCGCATCTTTACCGGCTATGAACGTCCGGGCATTCCTTATGACAAGCAGTACAGCCAGGTGCTGGAGGGTTTGAAGCTGGCGGGCAGAGAGGCGGCGAAATACGGCGTCACGCTGGTGGTGCAGAACCACCATGATATCGCTTTGCATCATGAGGCCATGTTCTGGCTGCTCAAAGAGGTCAACCTTCCCAATGTTCTGGCCGGCTGGGACGCCTGGTCGCCGACGTTGGAGGGATTGACGCCGCAGGAGATCCGCCAATCGGTGATCAAAATGAAGCCCTATCTGGTGCATACGATCTGCGCACAGTACCGGCGGCATCCCCGCTATCACTATGCCAACGAGTTGACCAATTATCTTCGCCAGGATGACGTCATTCGCGCGACATCCATGACCGATCCCGAAGGCATCATCGATTACAACACCTTCATCGAGGCGTTGAAGGAGATCGGCTATCAAGGTTACATCGCCTACGAGATGTGCGAAGTGCTGGATGGCGGCGGTTCCATCGAGAACCTGGACCGCACGGCCAAAGAGTTTTTAAAATTTCTCGAGCCGTTTAAATGACCTACCGGCCCAGAATGGTCCGGCCGGCGACCTGTTTCGGCGATCGCACAACGCAGCAACCCTCGCCCGTTGGGCCAAGCCTTTTCGTTTTGTAGGAGAGTAGTTCCCTGTGATCAAGTTTGATCACCCTTCACTCAGTTAAGCGATCAGGAATGCGTATGAAAAAGATGTGTCTGTCGCTGCTGCTCTGCCTGTACGCCGGGACTATCGCTGCCCAGTCAAAGGTAGAATTCGTCGAGTCTCAAGAGACCAGACCCTGGGTCTACTGGTGGTGGATGGGCAGCGCTGTGGATGAGGCTAACCTCACGCATCATCTGCAGCTCTATCAGCAAGCCGGTTTCGGCGGCGTGCATATCATACCCATTTACGGCGTTCGCGGCGAGGAGGACCGCTTTATTCCATTTCTCAGCGAGCGCTGGCTGGCCATGCTCTCGCATACGGTCAAGGAGGCCGGCCGATTGGGCCTGGGAGTGGATATGACCGTTGGCACCGGCTGGCCTTACGGCGGACCCTGGATTCAGCAGCAGGACGCGGCAAAAGCCTGGCGCGTGAAAAGATACGCCTCTCTGCAGGAAGCCAAGCAAACCGGCGAACGGATCATCGCGGTGGATTCCACCGGCAGCGCCGGATATTTTGCGCTGCTGGAAAAGCCGACGGGCATGCGGGTCAAACGGGCGGCGCCGGGCGGCGAGGGGTGGGTGATCGATTACCTTTCCTCCCGCGCCGTACGCCATTACTTGGCCCGGTTCGACAGCGCCCTGAGCGGCTATGCAGGGCCGATGCCGCGCGCCTTTTATCACGATTCGTTCGAAGCCTCCGGCTGCAACGGCACAGAAGAGTTTGTGGTGGAATTCAGCAAACGCCGTGGTTATGATTTCAAACAATGGCTGCACGCCTTCTACGGCGCCGCCGAACAAGAGACCGTAGGCCGCGTGCTCTGCGATTTTCGCGAAACCGTGTCGGATCTGCTGTTGGAAAATTTTACTCGTCCATGGGTGCAGTGGTCTCATGGATATAAAACCGTCACCCGCAATCAGGCGCATGGCAGTCCGGGCAATCTCTTGGATCTCTACAGCGCGGCGGATATCCCGGAAACCGAAGTGTTCGGTTCCAGCCTGCTTCCCATACCCGGCCTGCGTATCGACAGCACCGTATTCCCCCAGTCAGGAAAACCCGATCTTTTGGTCAACAAGTTCGCCTCTTCTGCAGGCCATGTGGCCGGAAAGCGGCTGATCGCCTCGGAGACCTGCACCTGGCTGGCCGAACATTTTAGGGTCGGCCTGTCCCAGGTCAAGCCGGAGGTCGATCGTCTGTTCGTGGCCGGCATCAACCATATTTTTTTTCATGGCATGACCTATTCGCCGGCGGACGCCGCTTACCCGGGGTGGATGTTCTATGCTTCCACCCAGTTTGATCCGTTCAATCCCTTCTGGCGCGACCTCCCTGAACTCAACCGTTATATCAGCCGATGTCAGTCCTTTTTACAGCAGGGACAGGCGGACCCGGATGTGTTGCTCTATTTTCCGCTGCACGATGTCTGGTCCACTAAATCCGGCGAGGACGGCCAGCTGCGGCTGCAGGTGCACAATCCGGATCGCTGGCTTTTAGGGACAGAATTTTATAACACCGCGGCCTGGCTGCAGGAGCGAGGGTTTCAGTTTGATTACCTGTCTGACCGCCAGTTGCAGGATGTCGTGTGCCGCAAAGGAAAACTGCAGACCAAAGGGTGTCAGGCCCGAATGCTGGTGGTGCCCCCTTGCCGGTATATGCCGGAAGCGACCATGGAAAGACTATGTGCACTGGTCAAAGCCGGAGCAACAGTAGTGTTCTGCAATCATCTGCCTGAGGATGTTCCTGGGCTCGGCCGGCTCGAGCAGAGACGGGCTCGATTGAAGAAAAGCAAAGAGCAACTGCTGGCCCTGGGCGTGAAAACGGATCTCGCCGCTGCCCTGGCGGAGCGGTCCATTCATGGCGAAGTCCTGGCCGGCAAAGGCCTGTCCTATATACGCCGGGTGGCGAGCAGCCGGCGCATGTATTTCATCGCCAACCTCAGCGATCAGCCGGTGGCGGAATGGATCCAGCCGGCCGCCGAATGCGTTGCGATGACGTTGTACAATCCACTGACCGGCCACAGTGGCCCGGCGTCTATGGACGGCCAAAAAAGAGTCTATCTTTCTCTCAAGCCCGGTCAGAGCTGCATTCTAGTTGCAAATGCGAAGGAGCCTGCGGCGCCGTCACCTGCGCCGCTGCGCGAAACAGACCAGGCGCTCGAGATCGCCGGACCCTGGCAAGTGCGATTCCTGGACGGAGAACCGCGGGTGCAGGCGGATTCCATAACCGTCTATGCTCTGTCCTCATGGACCGGATGGCCTTTGCGCAACGCAGAGGCCTTTAGCGGCGAGGTGCGTTATCAGACAAGATTTGTTAGACCAAATCGTGCGGCGGCCGCGTGGCGGCTCAAGCTGGGGAAAGTGGGCGAAAGCGCCCGTGTGTTCCTGAACGGGAAAATGATCGCCACCTGCTGGTCCCTGCCCTTTGAGTGTGAGATCCAAGATGCCGAACTGCAAGCAGGAGAAAACCTGCTGACCATCGATGTGGTCAATCTGGCGGCCAACCGCATCGCGAGCATGGACCGTCACGGCGTTCAGTGGAAAAAGTTTTACGACATCAACATCGTCAACACCAAATACAAGCCTTTTGATGCATCGGCCTGGCCGCCCATGCCCTCTGGTTTAATGGGGCCGGTACAGCTGACGGCGTTGGAGAAAATCAGCGACTGAGTTGAACGTACGAGGCGTGTCTCGTTTGACCGGCTCGTTTATGGCAGACAATCCTGCCGGGCGCGGAGCCGGCAGAAAAGGGGCCGTTATGAAAACGGGAGGATGGTGGCTGGCCGGCGCTCTGATGGCCCTGCTGCCGAACCCGGCTGAGTCAAAGCCCAAGGCCGAATGGATAAAAAAAGCCGATCCGGTTACCGGGCGGTTGGTCTGGCAGATCACCAGCCATGACAATATCCTGTACAAAACCGATGTAAAAAAAAGGCGTGAGACGGTGTGGATGGATTTCAACGGAAAATTTTCCACCCCTCTGCGCTTTTCCAGCTCGTTCTCTGCGGATGCCCGGTTTACCGTGGTGACCACAAAAACCGATTCCGGCATCGGCCTCTACCGCATCGATTTGGAGAACGGCGCTGTGCAAGGAGTGGTGTGGAAAGCCGGCCCTCTTTCTCATCCGCTCCTCTGTCCGACCAATCCGGATCTGATCACCTTTGTGCCGGGTCCGGACACGCAGAATGATATGACTCTGCCCATGGAAAAACGAGCGCGCACCTGGTTCGCGGACCTGAAAACCGGCCGAACCAGACCATTTCTGATCATGCCCTATGGGTTCAGGGCGACTCACGAAACCTGGTCCGCCGACGGGCGGCGCTTTTTCTTTTACAAAAAATCTGTACCTGACTGGACGCCGGTGGCGATCTGTTCCATCGATCAGAATGGCGAGGACCGGAAGCAGCACTACCATCATGATGCCATCCGGCTCGGACACGGCATCTCCTCCCGAGACGGCCTTTGGTTTCTCAGCGACGGCCAGGACCCGCACAAGAACCAGCTCATTCTGATCCATCTGTCAAGTGGTGAGGCCACTTTTTTGTGCTGGCCGAACGCGAGCCTGGATGAACAACCCGGGCAATACGGCCATGTGCATCCGACCTTGAGCGCCAGCGGACGTTTTGCCTGCTACACATCGGACGCGACCGGTGTTTCGCAGGTGTATGTGGTGCAGACAGGTTTGCAGTAAGCGGAGATACGACTTTTTCACGCTTTGAGCTCTTGAGCTGTTTCGGCTTTTTGATCGAACACCGCCAGGTGTTTCTCAACGCACGTTTTGTTCGATGGATACCCGTGCTGCATCCTTTTCACACAGGAGTCGAATATGCGAAGCATTTTCTGCGCCTTTATGTTTGCTGTAGCGCTTTGCCAGGCCGCGGATCCCCTGCGAATCGTTTCCGTTTCGCCCCAGGGCTCTGTGGCTTTCAGTAATGATGTTCAGACGATTACGGTCACGTTTAACCAGCCCATGACCGCTCTGCAGACAGCTCCCACTGAACTGGCGCAGGGGCCTTTGACCGTTCAGCCCGCGGTGAAAGGCAAATACCGCTGGATGGGCACGCGCACGCTCGCTTTCACTCCCGACGTCCCTTTCAGGATGGCCTCGCGCTATGTGGTCACGGTTCCAGCCGGCGTCAAATCCGTCTCCGGCCAATCGCTGGCCGAGGCCTACACCTGGACCATCGAGACGCCTGTGCCGCGTCTGCTCGGTTCTAAACCCAATCATGAGGCCAAACGGCTTCGCCTGGATCAGAGTTTTTATCTGCGCTTCAACCAGACCATGGCTCTCGACCGCATCGCCGGACATATTTATCTTTTGGACGGAACGGTCAATCTGCCTGTCGATTTCAGCTTTCCCACGCAGAAGGAGCTGGACTGGCAATTAGGGGATGATTCCACGCGAGTGATCAAAGTGACTCCGCGTTCAGCGCTGAAAAAAGGCCGCACGTACACGTTGACCGTGGCGGAGAATCTACTGGCCGCGGAGGGCGATCTGGGGGTGGCTGAGTCCAGCCGGTTGTCGTTTACCACCTTTGGGCCTCTGCGTTTTATCCGCTATTCCAGCAGCGATAGCAAAGAACCTACGGTGATGAAGCCCAACAGCGGCATTCAATTTTTCTTCAGCAATCCGGTCGCCTATTCAGAACTGGTCAAACATCTGTCGTTCACTCCGCAGGTGAAAATTCCCGACTATTACCAGGATCGAACCCGCCCCTCCGCCAATCCATCCCTCACTCTGGAATTCCGGCCGGAGACCGCCTATTCATTCACGATTTCTTCAGAATTGTGCGATGAGTTCGGCAACCGGCTGGACAAACCCATCACCGGAACGTTTACCACCACCGCCTATCCTCCGCGGGTTTCGCTCAACACCGGCGCCGGAGTGCTGGAAGCCAAAGGCGATCGCCGTTTTCCCTGTTACTTTGTCAATGTCAACAGCGTCGGTCTGCGCATGGGACTGGTGCCGCCCGATCGCGTGGTGCCTCTGTTGCTCAATCCCGACAGTCTGTATGCGCCGGCCGCCCCTCTGCCGGCCAATCTGTTTATGGTGGATCGCACCTGGTCCATGGAAAACCCGCTTAACGTGAAAATCGTTCGTCCTCTGGAAGTGGATTGGCTGCTGGCCGGCAGGAAGAGCGGCCTGGTGCTGGCAGAGATCGATGACCGGATCTCTGAAGGGGCGGAACGGTATAAACGCATTTTTCTCCAGGTGACCGACCTGGGGGTGTCGGCCAAGTTTTCCGCCGTCAACAACGTTTTTTGGGTGACTCGTCTTTCCGACGCATCGCCGGTCGCCGGCGCGCGCGTAGAGGTGCGCGACGACACCAATCAGAAACTTTGGAGCGGCATGACGAATGAACAGGGGCTGGTCGAGTCGCCCGGATGGCGCGAGTTGAAAGTCAAGCAGACCGACCGTTGGTCCACGCCGCGCCAATGGGTCATCGTGTACAAGGATCTGGATGTCGCCTACGCCTCCTCCGACTGGGGGACCGGCATCGAACCCTATCGTTTCGACATCTCGTATGAGTGGAATCCGGAGCCGATCAAGAAAGAGGGGATTCTGTTCACCGACCGCAACCTGTACCGCGCCGGTGAGACCGTGCACATCAAAGGGCTTTTGCGGGAAAAAAAGTTCAGCGATTGGCAGCCGCCGTCCGTTAAACAGGTGCGGCTCAAGATCCATGATTCGCGCGGCACGCTCATCCACACCGACACGCTGGCGGTGTCCTCTTTCGGTTCTCTGAACATGGATCTGGCGCTCGACGAACTCGCGCCGCTCGGCTATTACGACGTGGTGGCGGAAAGCCTGTCCGCCACGGAGGAGAACTATGGTTATATCATGAACGGCTTTTTCCGCGTCGAGGCGTTTCGGCCTGCGGAATTTTCTGTGACTATGGTTCCGGAACAGGAAAGCGTCATACTGGGCGACAGCGTCCGCACGCACATCAAAGGCGCCTATCTGTTCGGAGCCGCCATGGCCCATCAGGAGATCAGCTGGCGAGTATTCATGAACCGGACGAGTTACACGCCGCCGGACCGCGAGTCCTGGTCCTTTGGTCCTTGCGATTGGATGGAGGACTCGGAGGAGTATGCCGGCCTTCCGCTCAGCCAGGGCAAGGGCGTGCTCGACCGCGACGGCCAGTATCATCTGACTGCGCGAGCAAAAGCGGAGAACATTGACCGGCCGCAGCAGCTGGTGGTGAGTGCGGATGTCAAGAGTCCGGGCAATCAGGTTATCGGCACCAACGCCCTGATCACCGTGCATCCGGCGGATTTCTATATCGGGCTCAAACCTTCCACCACCTTTGCCCAGGTAAACAAACCCTTTGCGTTTCAAATGATCACGGTATCGCCGGATGGCAAGCCGCTGCCGGACCGCAGTGTTAAAATCAGAATCGTGCAGCGGCAGTGGCATTCGGTGCGCAAAGCGGGCATCGATGGCCGCTACGAGTGGATCAGCCGCTATGTGGACACGGCGGTGGATTCCGTTCGCTTGAGCGGTCAGAGCGAACCGGTCACCTCTTCCTTTACCCTCAAGCAGGCGGGGTATTATCTCCTGCGTGCCGAGGGCCGCGATCCGGCGGGCCGCAAAACGGTGTCTGAGGTGTCGTTTTACGTGACCGGCAGCGGTTATGTGGCCTGGGAGCGCGAGGACGACGACCGCATCGAACTGGTCCCGGATAAAAGCCGCTATCAACCCGGCGAGGTGGCGCGGGTGATGGTCAAATCGCCTTTTGAAAAAGCCAGGGCGCTGGTGACCCTCGAGCGCGAAGGCATTTTGTGGCAGCAGGCGGTGTCGCTGCAGGGCAGCACGCCGACCATCGAAATTCCGATCACCGAGAGCTATTTACCCAATGCGTTCATCTCCGTTATTCTCCTGCATGGGCGCAGCAGCAGTTTTGTCTTTTCGCAGGAAGGGGAGGACATCGGCCGACCGGCGTTTAAAATCGGCTACACCAATCTGACTGTGGATGCCGGCAGCAAACATCTGCAGATGGCCGTAAAGGCGGATCAGGAGGAATATCGCCCCGGCGAGCCGGTTACTGTCACGGTAGAGGTCAGGGATCATAAAGGCCGGCCTGCAGCCGCGGAGGTCACGCTGGCGGTGGTGGATCGTGGCATTCTGAACCTGACCCATTATGAACTGCCGGACCCGTATCTCTCTTTTTACAATCTGCGGCCGCTGTCGGTGCAGACCTCGGAAACGCGTCTGCATGTGGTGGAACAGCGCAACTATGGGCAGAAGGGTGAGGCGCGCGGAGGCGGCGGCGCCGAGTTCGGCGAACGGCAGACCGATCTGCGCAGAAACTGGAAATCGGCCGCTTACTGGAATCCCGCGCTCATGACCGACGCGAATGGCCGGGCGCAGGTCACCTTCACCCTGCCGGACAATCTCACCAGCTTTAAAATCATGGCTGTGGGTCAGACGCTGGACGCTAAATTCGGCAGAGCCAGCAACGACTTCAACGTCAGGTTGCCGTTGCTGCTGCAAGCGGCGCTGCCGCGCTTTTGTCGCAAAGGCGACCAGTTCGAAGCCGGCGTGGTGGTGCATAACTATTCCGGTCATAAGGGCAAAGGCACGATCAAGGTGGAGGTGAACGGCATCACCCTCAAAGGTGCGAAACAGGCCGAGTTTGAACTGGAGAACGGCGACAGCCGCGCTGTTCTGTTTCCCTTTGCCGCTGATCAAATGGGCCGGGCCGTCCTTCGTTTCCGCTGCACCATGGACGACCTGTCCGACGGTTTGGAGAAAACATTGACGGTTCAGGCGCCGACGGTTGCTGAACAAACCGCGGTCTACAAGCGGGTGGAACAAAGCGTCAAAGAAAAACTGCAGCCGCCGGCGGATGTGC
>JAKJDB010000770.1 GCA_022706175.1 Candidatus Zhuqueibacterota bacterium
CGTTAAGCACTCCGATGATGATGGGCTGCTTGCCGCCATAGTCCTTGGTGATCTGCCGGCCCATCTCTACGACACGCCGGTCCAGCGTCTCCCGATCGATCAGCGTGCGAAATTCGCCCTCATAAACGGCTTTTTCAAATTCCGACTTTAGACTCACACTGTTCCACCAATTTCAATTCATAGACCCGCGTGGTCTCCGCCGTCACCTTGAAGCGGTCATCCAATCGCCGGCCGCACACCCAGACCACCTGATCGCCGCTCCACAGAATGGGAATGCGGCGGCGCAGATGGCGCGGGATTTTTTCGTCGATAAAAAAATCGGACAGCGATTTGCTGCCCGCCAAATGCAACGGCCGAAAACGGTCGGCATCGCGCATGGGTCGCAGATACAAGGGCAGCGTCAGTTTGTCGCCATCCACCCACACGCGCTTTGGATCCTGATTGCGGCGGATGGAGGAAAGCGGCTCGTCCGCAGCCAGGATACTCAAGCGCCAGCCATCCCACAACGGAAAACAGCCCTGCAGCTGATCGATCCGGACTTCGGCGCACGGAAGGGGTCTGCGGCCGATGATGAGAACCTTCCCGGCTCTTTCGATAAACACCCGGCTGCCCAGAACCGCGTAAGCCTGATCGCCTGTCCCGGACACAATCGACAACGCCCGGTCGTACAGCGCATGATCGAAAAAAGATTCACCGGCAACCAGCTTGCTTAAACACAAGCGTAACAGGTATTTCTTAAGAATGATAAAATACGCTAAAAACAGCTGACAATCAAGGATAATTTTGCCGCCTTCCGCCCGAATGCAACACTCTCCAAACGCCTTTTCCGCCATGGCGGTCAGATACTCGTCCACTTCAGCCATGTTGTCGGAAAGGCGGGTCAGGGTGCGATGGATGCGCGGATTATACTGCTGCAGATAGGGCAAAAGTTCATGCCTGAGCCGGTTGCGCCGATAGGCCTGGTCCTCATTGCTGGAATCGCGGCGAAAGGGCACTGCATGCTGCTCGGCAAAAGCACTGATCCAGCGCCGGTCGGCGAACAACAACGGCCGAATGATGCGCTCCCTGCGACGCGGCATGCCGCACAGGCCGGTCACCCCGGACCCGCGCAGAAAATGGTCCAGCACGGTCTCAGCCTGATCGTCCGCGTTGTGGCCGGTGGCCACACGATCGTAGCCCATTTTCTCCGCCAGGTCGAGGAGAAATCGATAGCGCAGAATTCTGGCCCCGGTCTCCACGCTCTGCCGCTGCTCGTCGCTCCAGCTCGCCACATCGGCGCCGCTCGTATGCACGGTGAAACCCCATTCAGCAGCCATTCGCAGCACAAACCGCTCATCCTCATCAGATTCGGCGCCGCGCAGATGGTGATTAAAATGAGCCAGGGCCAGCCTGAGCGCCATAGGGCCTGCCAGCTCGCGCAGCAGAGCGCAGAGGACCATCGAGTCCACGCCGCCGGACACCGCCAGCAGTACACTCTGCCCGGGCTGCACCAATTCGTGCACCTGCAGATAATTGCGGCAAGCCTGCAAAAGATCGGTACGGCTTTTTCTCATTCGGTTTTCTTGCTGTTTATCGAATAAAGATAGCCTGCCGCCGGTTAAAATGCAACAGGAATGTAGCCATTCCTGCACAGACGGCCGATAGGGCCCGGTTCCACACAGTCGGCAGCCCTGCTGCCATGAGGATGAAATAGGGACTTGCACGACAGAAAAAATCTTGCTACATTTGCGCATGGAAAACAAGGACTTTTTCATCCCATTCAGCCGCAGTCCCATCGCGATCGTCGGCGACCTCTACGTGGACGAGTTCATCTACGGCGAGGCGCACACCATCGCTGAAGATGGCCTGGTTCCCATCGTGCACAGCGTGAGCCGATCCTGGCAGCCTGCTGCGGCAGGGTATACCGCCCTGCTGTTGGCTGGACTTGGCGGCCGGATTCACCTGCTGGGCCGTACCGGAGCGGATATGCCGGGGCAAGTGGCAAAAAACCATCTCACGGAACATGGCATCGATTGCACCGGCCTGGTCGTCGATCCCTCCTTTTCCACACCCACCCGTCTGCGCATCAACGCCGGCGGGCCGCACCATGCGGATCGGGAGATGGTGCGCGTATTAAGCGAGCAGCG
>JAKJDB010000771.1 GCA_022706175.1 Candidatus Zhuqueibacterota bacterium
ATCTGATGACCAATATAGGACGTGGAGGTATTCTCTTTGAGGACTGAGAACTCGGTGACTACCTGCGACTTGTCGGCCGGATCCCATCCCGCCTGACGCAACAAGTCATCAATAAGTATTCTCGCATCCGCTTCCGTTGTGTGGTCTTTCACAAACTCTCTCCCTTGGCCAGCGTTCTCAGATCATATCGTGAAAAGGTAGCAGAACTCCCTTTGGTTGAGCGGGATTTGCGGGCGAAAAGAAAACGGCCAGCCGATAGGGGCTGACCGCAAACGAAAAAGCCCCGATGAATCGGCGCCTAAAGGAGTTGGCTCCGGCAGCTGGGCTCGAACCAGCGACCAAGTGGTTAACAGCCACCTACTCTACCGCTGAGCTATGCCGGAACCTGAAAAGCAGTCCGTAAAAACTTTAAGGTAATCCATCCTGGCATTTTTTCAAGTAAATGCCAGTAGAAAATTTTTCGTGCCTTTTCGTGCTTTTCGTTGTTAAAGAATCAGATTTTGGTTTTCTTGAATTGCGGGAGGAATTTTTTGTTGGCGGCAAACATTTCGTTGACCATCTTGCGGATTTCGGCGAGGGAGAGTACGCTGGCCGTGAGGGGATCGTTGGCGATGGACTGGAAAATGAGTTCCGGGTCTCCGGTGAGGGAACCCTCGACCGCCATCATTTCGTTGACCGAACTGAGGTGCGTCAGCGGCAAAACCGGCATCGGCAACTTGCCGACATGGAGCGGCTTGAGCTTGCGCCGGGACGCGAGGATGGGAACTTCGACGCAGGCACCCTCGGGCAAGTTGGTGATGATGCCGGTATTGGGCACATTGCCATTAAAGCGGAACATGTCGCCGCCCAGGTACGCATTGATGATCGCGGAAGCATATTCATGGCGAGTCCCAGCGGCCATCTCACGAGCCTTTTCGGGAATATTCCAATCGGGATTGTTAACCCATTCCGTAAAATCCTTTTTCCAGGTCTTTTCGCGCTTGCGATACTCATTGAGGATATAGGCATGCACTCCGGGATTCCAGTTGGTGCCGTTGGTGCAGTACTGCTTGATCAGATCGGGGCGCTTGCGGAACCACCAGTTGTACTCGGAATTGTGTCCGCTGGATTCGGTGACATAATAGCCCAGCGCCAGAAACATTTCATTGCGAACCTGTTCCGCGTTGTAAATCTCGGGCTTCGAGGCGACTGCCTTCTTCAGTTTCGGATAGAGGTCCTTGTTCTTGTGCTTCAATTCGAGGTACCAGGCCAGGTGATTGATCCCGGCACAGGTATAGTCCAGCTCCTCGAAGGGGACTTTTACCCATCCTGCAAGCATCTGCGCAGTCCCTTGCACGGAGTGGCACAGCCCGGTAGTATTGATGAAGCTGGTGCGCTGCATGGCATGGCAGAGCATCGCCATCGGATTGGTATAATTGAGCATGATCGCCTCAGGACAAAGTTCCTCCATGTCCTTGCAGATGTCCAGCATCGTGGGAATCGTCCGCAAAGCCCGGAAAATCCCGGAGGGTCCCCGGGTGTCTCCGACATTGATGTCAACGCCATATTTCTTAGGAATCAAGATGTCGTGCTGCCAGATGTTCGTGTCACCGCAGAGAATCGTGACCAGAACCGCATCGGCACCCTTGAGTGCTTCGCGGCGATCCATCGTAGTGCGCAGTTTTGCCGGATATTCCCTCGCGTCAATAATCCGCTGGCAGCACTGCTGAGCCATTTCCAGACGCCCGGCATGGATGTCCATCAGGACAATTTCGCTGCCCTGCAAAAGCGGATAGGATAAAACGTCTTTCAAGACCGTTCTCGTGAACCCAAAACTGCCGGCACCAATAAACGCAATCTTAAACATCAAAAATCCCTTCTGTGGCTGCTGATTCAAACACGATCATAATAAAATAAAATCAAGACGGACATCTTTTAAATGTATATCCGCATTGACATAAAACAAACCGCCAAGGGAACGTGTTCTGAAATAGTGCCGTCCTCTTTTCGTTCGACATGGGTATGCGCATCAACAATCATCAGCGGACTTCTTTGCTGGTTTGTGCCAGAATACGGGTTTTCTGTTGTGACAGCAGCTCTTCCACCTTTTCGCGGGTGACGCCTTCGACACAGCCAACGGCCGTG
>JAKJDB010000048.1 GCA_022706175.1 Candidatus Zhuqueibacterota bacterium
CCCTCCAGCCGCAACAGCGCCTGCTTGATGTGCAGACCGCCGCTGAATCCGCCCAACCGGCCGTTGCCCGCCACCACGCGATGACAGGGGATGATGACCGGAAGCGGATTGGCGGCGTTGGCCGTACCGACCGCACGGCTGGCGCCGGGTTTGCCGATCCTCTGGGCCAGCTGGCCATAGGTGATGGTCTGACCATATGGAATCCGGCGCAGGGCTGACCAGACCACCTGCTGAAATTCCGTTCCGGATGAGACGTCCAACGTTATTTTCCAGTTCACCTGCTTGCCGGAGAAATAGACATCCAGCTGCCGGCGCACCTCGTCGAAAGCACCCTCGTCCTTGACCAGATGGACGGCCGGCGGCAGTGCGGTGAGGAATCGGTTCTCTTCGCCCGGGCGGACGAATTCGATGCGGAACAATCCCTGATCAGAGGCTACCAACATCAGATTGGCCGGATCCCAGGTGTACAGGCAGTAGGATAACTGTTGCGGCATTCCTCCCTCCTTTTCCCCGCAAAAATATTAAAAAGTTATCACGATTTGCGGTGAATGTCAAGGACTAAATCGCGGCCTGCCGGCGCCGAAAGCATCCGCAGAGAAAAACCGGCAAACAGCACGTGCCCAAGAGAAAAAAAAAGCCCCCATGGCTGGGGGCTTGGGCAGAAATACTAAAACTAGTAGCTGACCTGGAGGCCCAGGTTGAAATTGCGCGGCAGGCCCATCCAGACCTCGGCGTCATCCGCCGCATGGGTCTTGGGACCAAAAGAGCTGTAGCTGCTGTTGTCCACCGCGTCCTGAATATAAAGCTCATCCAGCAGGTTGAAGCAGTGGGCGAACACCTGCATTTTAGCCCTGCCGACCTGAACCGGCAGCGTGTAGGCTGCGTGCAGGTCGAGGAGCGTATAGTTCGGGGCTCTCCAGCTCTGAGTGCGATCGTCCGCGTTGGTGCGTCCGAACGGATCCCAGGAGGAAAAGTGATCGCGATAATGACGGGCCGAGATTTCAAGGGTCATGCCGTTCAGCGGAAAGAGGCTGGCGCTGAGGGCGAGCATCTTTTGCGGCTGATCGCCGACCTTGAGGCCGTCGACGTAGAAATTGTAGCTCTTGTCGGTCTCCACGCCGCCGGAGTAATCCTTATAATAGCCGCTGACGTCGCTGGTGTTGGTCCAATCGCCGAGGCTGACCGTTCCATCGAGGCGTGCCTGTTTGACGGGCTGGTAGGCCAGTTCCACCTCGACGCCCTGATGCAGCTGATCCATGCCGGTGACAAAAACAATGGACTCGTCGCCGTTGGCATCGATGATGGAATAGGATTTGGCGCGGTCCATCCAGCTGGTGCGATAGATGTTCACCTTGCCGACCAGCTGATTGGTGAGCAGGCGCATGTTGACGCCGGCTTCCATGGAAAAGAATTTTTCATTGACCGGCGCTGCGGCCAGAGACGAGGTGACGTCGCTGATGACGTTGTCGAAAATCGGCACTTTGGAAACGTGGCCGATGTTGGCGTAGATATCCATGCTCTCGGTGGCGCGATAGCTGGCGCCGCCTTTAATCTGCGCGCCGCCGATCCAAGCGCTCTCCAGATAGAGCTCTTTGCCGGTCTCGTCTTTTTTGAAATGATTGGTGTGATCGTACTTGATGGTCGACCAACCGGCCATGGCGTAGGTGCTGATCTTGTTCAGCGTGTACTCCACCTGACCGAAGCAGCCCACCCAGTTGACGTTGTTGGTGAAATCATAGTCGATCTTGTCGCCCAACTTGCGTTGCGTCTGTTCGGCGGTCCAAAAGTCGCTGCGCGGACTGACCTTGTCGGCCTTGAGATCGACATAGTAGGCGCCGCCGAGCATGTCGCGGATTTCGCGGAAATGATCGATGGACGCAGTACGCCAATCGACGCCGATCGCGCTCTTGAGGTTTTTACTGAACTCATAATTGAGTTTGGAGATGGCGCCGAAGGCATTCTGGTTGTTGGTGCTGTTGCGCAGCACCCCCACCGCACCGGTGGTGCTGGCCTGGTTTTTGGCGATGGTCGCGTTCCAATCTCTGGGATTGGGGAATTGAGTCTTGTCGCTGGTCACTGATCCATAGGTGCCGGAGCCGCCGCCGCGGCCGCCGGCGTAATAGGCCACCGAGTAGAGGCCCGCTTTTTCACTGAGCTTGGAGTACCAGTTCAGGTTCACGATCGGCTTGTGATAATAGTTTTCCCGTTCATAGAGCACATCCGAGGTCTGGCGATCGTGCGTTTTTCCGTTCCAGTACTGTTTGCCGGCATAGGTCGGGCTGACGGCGTTCCAGTTCTGATTGTACTTGACGCCCGAGGGGGACTCGACATATTTGTCGGCCGCCGCGGGATCATATCCCTCGAGGCCCAGGGCGAATGCTCTGTTGAAAACGCCGATGTTCTGTTTGTTGGTGTTCTGGCCGTGCATCTGCGGAGCGCCCATGGCATACAGCTCGAGACGGTTGTTGGCGTTGACGTTGTACGCCGCCCCCAAATAGTACGCCCAGGCGTCGGTATAGGTCGCGTCGACGATGCCGTCGCCGGTTTTACGCACCACTGTTCCATTGACGGAGAACTTGCCGTTGAGCAAGCCGCTGGCGGCGCTGACCGTGGTCTTGAGAAAACCGCCGCTGCCGATCTCCTGCCGCGCGATGAGGCCGGCGGATTGTGCGGTGGGATCGGTGATGATGTTCATCGTGCCGCCGATGGAGGGGGTGGCCAAATTAACGGCGCTGAGGCCGCGCTGCAGCTGAATCGACGAGGTGGCGTCGGAAACGCCGTCCCAGTTGGACCAGTACACCCAACCGTTCTCCATGTCATTGATCGGCACACCGTTGATCATGATGGCCACGTTGCGCTGATCAAAACCGCGGATGTTCATGCGGGCATCCCCCGCGCCGCCGCCCGAAGAGGTGGCGTACACGCTCGGCGCAGTGGTGAGCACCAGCGGAATGTCGCGGGAACCCAGTCTTTGCACCATCTCTTGTTTTTGAATGTTGGTGAACGCCACCGGAGTCTCGCGCTCCTTGGCGCGGTCGGCAAAAACGCTGATGCCCTTGGTGATGATCATCGTCGGCGTCAGTGCAAAATCAACGACCGTCGTTTTTCCCGCGGTGACCGCGGCTGATCCCTCGGCGGTCTGATAACCGATAAAAGTGACTCTTAACTGATGACTGCCGGCTGGCACGCCTGTGATCGTGTAATTCCCGCGCACATCCGTCACCGCCCCCAGTGTGGTGCCGGTTACCTGCACGTTAGCCCCGATCATCTCCTGCTTCATGGTGGCGTCGATCACTCGACCGACGATTTTGCCTGTCTGTGCGTACGAGTCGGCGGCGAATATAAACAACAGGCACAGCGCTCCCGCCACCTTGAAAATTTTTTTCATAACTCCTCCTTTAGTGATGTTTTCAAAAAAGCGAACAGTTGCCCAACCGTCCCTTTACTCTATTCTATGCGCGTACTCTGATGGGTGCTCTTCGGGCCTCCTTTCCTGTCTTGATTATCAAGGCTGTTTATCATCATACGGCAGATCGGATTCCGAAATGGAATATTGAAACCGGCGGATGCACCGGGCGCCGCGTTCGACCACATAGACGACCTGATCGCTGACCAGCAGCCCCTTTCCCTCTTGAAAATGAGCCAGGGCCAGACCCTTTTTTCCCAGACTGAGCATCTGCCCGGCTTTACTCCCCGAGTTGGCGAACTTGGTGACCGCGCCGGTAGCGCTGTCAAGGACAAAAATATGGTTCGATCCGTCCAACGCCACATCAGAGGGCGCGACGAACCGCTCGAGATCCATGATCGCGTGTTGATAGAGCACATAGCGCGGTGTAAAAGTGGCGGCGCTCAACTTTTGCACGCGAAAATTGCCGCCCAATTGGGTGAAATAGAGGTTTTCATCGCTGTCGGTGGTGATGGCCCAGGGATCATCCACAGTGCCTGATCCGGAGCCGTAAACCGCCACGATCTTTTGCATCACGGCCTTGTAGCCGAACAGCACACTCCGGTCTTTTCCTTTGAACGCCAGATTCGGCATCAGCACCAGTTGCAGAATCCGGTCGGTGTGGGATTCCGTCAGGTAGACCGTCTCTTCGCCGTATTTGCCCGCGGCGACGCCGTTAAACTGCGCCGCCGCGTCCTCATCCTGGTACGCCGGATAGATCCTGCGTGCAGAGGCGATGCGCTCCGGATCGTTGTGAAAGAGGTAGCGGCGCAGCAATAATGAGGATCCTCCTGCGGCGACGCGCTGCGACCATTCTTCGAGAGTCAGCTGAACGGTTTCATTTTTCACCCGGTCGAAATAGATGCCCGAGTCCGCCACCGAATCGATCGGCAGGCGATTCAAGAATTGATTCCAGATATAAAGCGTGCGCGTGCCGTTGACGATGAACAGATTCAGCTTGCTGTCCATGGCCAGCGCGCGCGGCTTGGGCACGGCGTCCAGCGCATTCTGGCCGAAATCGCCAAGAATGCGTCCGGCCTTGCTCAAAGCATAAATCCGGTCTGCGCCTTCATCCGCCAGATAGAGCGTGCCGTCGGCGCTGATGGCCAAATCTCCCGGGGCCTGCAGCGGAACGCCCAGATACGCAGGGTCCCATTGCGGCTTGAGCTCCACGTAGCTGGTGTCGTTGGCGCCGAAGGAAAGGCTGCCCGTGGCCGGGCTCGGCAGCGGCATCTTGTATTCGCTGCACCCCAGGGCGGTCACCAGCGCGGCGACGACGATGTACTGTGTGCGCTTCATTAAAATTCAAATCCAAAAGTGAATTGCTGCGTCATGGTCAAATGGGTATAGTCCGCATAGGCGTAATCGATCTTGAGGTGCACTCCCTTGAGGATGAACTTGGCGCCGGCGCCGAACGTCCAGTGGTTCTCGCCCGAGCCGGCGCGATAGCCGCCACGAAACGCAAACAACGAGTGAAAGCGGTATTCACCGCCCATGATAAAATTTTCCTGATCGTCCATGGGATGGTTCATCTGCACCGTCGCGGTGACCCGATGGGCGTCCGCCTGATACACGTCCATGGCCGCGCCCAAGGTGAAGAGCGTCGGCGGCGAAAACGCCTGATAGGAGGTGATCGTGCTGCCGCTGGTTTTTGTGCGCAGATAGGTTCCGGCCGGCCGCATGTCGTTGCCGAAATTGCGCAGGGCAGCGGCCAGGCGCAGGGTTTTGTAGCCTGTCCAGTAAAAAGTGCCCATATCCAGCAGCAGGCCGCCCATGCGCAGGCCGGCCAACTCCTCGCCCGCATATTTGACCGTGACGCCGAAAGAAAAACGGTCCGTCATTTTGAGCGAAGCGCTCAGCCCTGCCACCCAGTCGTGATAGGAAAAATAGTCGCCGTTGCCGTAGGGATGATACTCTGTGGTCACCGGCATGTCGGCAAAATGGAGATAGCCGGCAAAAGCGCCCAGGCTCAGATTCCGCGTCAGCTGATGCACATAGCCGAGATACTCGTAATCGACGTCCACCAGCCAATCGGCATGCGAAACGACCAGTTCGTTACGGCCGATCTGCACCAGGCCGGCGGGATTCCAATAGGTTGCAGAGGCGTCGTTGGCCATGGCCACATAGGCTCCAGCCATGGAAACCGCGCGGGCGCCGACGCCGATCTTGAGAAACGTCATGGAGGCGGTGCCGGCGCGCTGCTCGCCCAGCCGGGGAAAAAGCCCCTGGCCGTCCGCCGGCCGACCGAAAAACAGCACGGCGGTCAACACTACGGCGTAACGCAATGCCTTATCCAGACTATGTCGCTTCCTTCCTGCCATTGTGATCAGAACCTTATCTCCAATCCGGTCATCACCCGGCGCGGCCAGTCGTAGCGCGCGGGATTGGTGGCCGGCAAATCATCGGGATCATCGTACCAGCTGACCGGGATCACATCGCCCGGCTGATACGGCCGGCCGGTCACCGGATTGATGATGCGCGGCACTCGGGCGTTGAACACGTTCTCCGCTTCGACCAGCAGGGCCAGGTGCGTCTTGAACAACTCGAACTCTTTGTACCATTTGAGATCCAGGCGCATCCAGGGATCGGACAGGGAACCGTATTCATCCTTTTCATAGACGTTATTGGCCACATCGATGATGCGGCGGTAGCGTTTGCCGGACTCGTATTCCCAGCGCAGGGTCACGCCCCATTTCTCCGGCAATCGCACTCCGGCCAAACGAATATTGGCTTTCTCCGGCATGTCGAAATAGAGATCCGTCGACAGACGGTAGGGGCGATCCCAACTGAGCCGGCTCTCGCCCAACGGCTTTTCCGACACCTTGCCCGCGGCGACCAGCAGATTGGTGTTGGGCGTTGAGCTTTTGCCCGTGGCCAGGGCATAGGTGAAATCGATGTTGCCGCTGAGGAACTGGCTGTAGCGCCGGCGAAAACGCATTTCGATCCCGCGGGCCCGCGCGTAATCCATATTCACATACATGAGAAAGCTGATGTTGCCGTAACGGGGGCTGTATTTGCGCACCGTGGCCGCCGTGGGATAATCAAACATGTCCTTGTAATAGGCCTTGACCTCCAGGGTCTGGTTGGCGTTGAAACGGTGTTTGAGGCCCAACTCATAGGCCACAGTGGTCGTGGGCTTGAGGTTGGGATTGCCGAAAAGCTGATAGGTCGCCTCAGAGGTGGAGCGCAGCTTGGCATACACATACTGGCCTTTGGGCTGCTGGGAAAAATGGCCGTAATGGAGATAGAGCACGTCGTTGTCGGTGACCGGATGGCTGATGCCCAATCGCGGGCTGAGATGACTTTTGCCGCGCAAGCCCCAGAGCTGAAACGTTTCGTCTTTATATTTCACGCGCGCCGCATCGGTGATGGTCACGGTGTTGGAATCCTTGATCGCGTCGTCGACGTATTTGCCGGGAAACCAATAGTCGTAGCGCAGGCCGATGTTGACGATCATGCCGTCGTAGGTGATGCGATCCTGCAGATAGAGAGCGCCGTCGTTGGGGTAGACGCGAAAGTAATCATGGTTGCGTCCCAGGCCGCTCTCGCCGTACCAGGGCGCATTGATATCCACCACCTGCATGTCCGTATAGCGCGCCTCGAGGCCGGCTTTGATCGAATGTTTGTCGTTCGGCTGAGTGGTGAGATCGGTCTTGATGGTCCAGTTGTCGCTGAAATAGTCGTACCACCCCTCGGCATCGCCGGTGTCGTAAAAGCCGTCGCCGTACCGGGTTTTCACGTTGCCCTCTGAATCGGGAATGTAGAGAATGGGCAGCAGGTCCAGTCCTTCCTGATAGTCGCTCCAATGCTTGTTCTGCACCGCGGAGTGGATGCTGGTGAAAAAGCGGGACAGAGTCATGCGATAAAAAGTTCGACTGTTGAGGGTGTGGATCCACTGCAACGTGGTCAGGTTGGCTTCCTTGGTCAGGGTGTTGTAGTGATCAAGCATTTTGGAATAGTCATAGGGAAATCCGCCGATGTCGGTCGCCAGCGAGGTAAAATACCCCTGATTGATGTTCACGGAGCGGTCATGGGAGAGAGACACTTTGCGGCCCGGCCGGATCTCCCAGGAGAGTTTGCCCATGAGATGCCAATCATTCTCCTGGCGCGGAGCGAATTTTTCATAGGAGGCTTTGGCCGGATAGAGCTTGTCCGCTTGCGGCAGATAGGTGTCGCTGATGTTGCCGTATCCGCTGAGAAAAAAATTCAGTTTGCCGGGAAGACGCAGCCCGATGGCGGGCAGCAGCCGGCGGGTGAGCGGCTCCGGACCGCCGAGGGTGAGCTGCACGATGTCGGTGTTGAACGAGGGGAACAGCCCTTTTGCCAGGTTGTCCGATTTGACGCTGACGCCGCCCGAGTAGTGGTCGGCGCCTTCTTTAGTCTCGATATCCACCACGCCTGACATGGCCTGACCGTACTCGGCATCAAAACCGCCGGTGATGACTTTGAGTTCCTTGACCGCAGCGGCGTTGACATACAGGGTGTTGGAATAGCCGGACAACGGATCCTTGATGGATTGACCATCGATGATGTACAGGCTCTCATCGGCGCGGCCGCCGCGGATATGGATCTTGTTGTCCTGAACCACCACGCCGAGCTGTTCGCCCACCAAGTCGGTGACGCTCTCCACCACCTTTTGCTCGATCTCCTCGGAGGAGATGTGCTGTTGCGAGGCGGTGATGTCGGTTTCGAACAGCGGTTTTTTACCGATGACTTCGACGGATTGGCCCAGAGCCAGGACCGTGGCCTCGAGGCTGAAATCGATCTGCGTGGTTTTGCCCTGCTCCACATGAACGCCGGTGCGCACCTGCACGGTGTAGCCGATGAGGGACGCCTTGAGATCATAGTCGCCGGGCGCCAGGTCGCGGATCTCATACACACCGTCGATATTGGTCACCGCGCCTTTATAGGTCCCCGGGACCGAGACGTTGACGCCGGGCAGCGTCTCCTTGGTGCGCTTGTCGGTGATCCGGCCTCTGATGAGCGACGATTGGGCCCAGGCTGCGGACACACACCACAGGCAGACCAAGCTCAGGATGAATAGGGGCTTGTAGGATTTCATGCGTTTAACGGTTGAACTCTTCAAAAAGAAGGTAGCGGAAAAAGCCGGTCATATTTTTATTGCCGTCGCACATATGCAGCGGCAGGGAGAAATAGATGCACTTTCCCGAGCCGATGGCATAGCGCAGCGCCACTGCGGGCGAACCTTTATAAGGTACGGTGATGGTTGCGGAACTGTCCGGCTCCATCCGCCAGACCACCTCGGCGCCGGGACCAGGCACCAGGGCGGACACGCGGTTGCCGATCATTTTTTCCAGTTTCAAATCCAGCTGACTGTCATCGGCGCTGCCAAAGCCGGCGAGCACCCTGACGCCGGCCAGCAGCCGTCCGCCGGGGTTCAGACGATATACCGAGTCCAGGCTGGTGAACGTCCAGGTGGTGTCCGGCGTCTCCTCATTGCCGTTGCTGATGAAAATTCGGCCGCCGCGGCCGGCAAAGCGGGTGATGCTCAGACCGGCGGCGCTCAAATGCGGCCGGCCGAGATGCGCGAACCAGATGACTTTTTCAAAATAGGCCAGATTGGCCTCGATATCGAGGGATGAATAGGGCAGCGCGTTCTGAGAATTGATCAGCGGCGTCGTCTCTGAACCGATCTCCCAGACCGAATAGCCTTCCGGTCCCAACAATTCGTTTAAAATCTCTGTGTAGAAACTTTGCACCTGATACAGGCGCTGGTCCTGGGCAAAATCGTTGACCAACAGCACTCCGCCCTTCACCGGCTTGACCACCCAGTGCAACGGCACTGAAGCGTCAGCAGGATCGGGGAACGAAATCGTCCGGCTGGTGGCGCCGGAGATGTCCTGCGCCTTGACGAAGAAACGATGCTCGCCCGGCGGGATATCGCGCAGAGTGATCTGATCCGCATCGCCCGGCAAAGAGCGCCAGGTGCTGGTGTCGTCCAGCGCATACAAAATATGGGTGATCGTCTGCCGGCCATCGTCGTCCGAGGCATCCCAGATAAACGTCCGTGTGGGAAAGGTGTACGCCGTTACATTCGGATTTCCGCTGATGCTCGGATTGGTGTTCAGGCGAAAAGAGATCGCCGGCGGTGTGTTGTAGACCGGGAAGCGCAGTTCCGCCGGCGTCGAATCCTGCAGTCCCTGATCGTCCACCGCCCAGACCTTGAAGGTGAATTCGTCGTAACGACTGCGAATGGGCACATAAAAGGTGTCATATTCCTGGGTGGTGAATACAGGCGTCTCCTGATAATCCCATTGATAGTAATACCCGGCCACCGTGCCGTCCGGATCATCGCCCCACCAGTGCACGATCTGACGGCTCGGCGTTGTATCCAATCCCGCGGTGTAGGTCTTGGTCACAATGGTTCCGTCGGTCAGGGTGTCCCGCACGCTGATCTGCGTCTGCGACACCTGAAGGAACAGATGGGTCTGCGGCGGCTGATTGCCCACCGGATTCGAATCACGGCGATCGCCGAACGGATCCTTGAGACCGCATCCCATGATCAGCAGCAGGCTGAATAAAACGATGATGTGGGATTTTTTATAATTCATTGCCACACAAATAAAAAGGAAACAGCTTTACCTCGGTCCAATGTTCCTCATGGCCGCCGCGTTCCATGTCCCAAGCGAACGAATGAAACGGCGGGGGCGACTATTTTTTTTGCTGCAAGAGCGCCAGGGCAGGCTGAGCGCGTTGAAC
>JAKJDB010000049.1 GCA_022706175.1 Candidatus Zhuqueibacterota bacterium
CCCCACTCGTAGGCCTTGTCGCGATGGACGATCACGGACAGGGCGTCGACCGCCTCTCCGTTGAGCAGCATATCGAGCTTGACCACCGGGCCTTCACGAAAGCCGAGGAATTCATAATCAAAGGAGGCATAGCCGCGGGTGACCGATTTCAGCTTGTCGTAAAAATCAAAGATCACTTCCGCCAGCGGAAATTCATAATGCATGTTGACGCGTTGACTGTCGATGTATTCGGTGTTGATATAGATGCCGCGCCGTTCCCGCGAGATGGCCATGATGGCGCCAATATACTCTGACGGCGTGAGGATGCTGGAGCGGATGTAGGGCTCTTCCACATGATCGATATCGTTGGCCGAGGGCAGGTTGGCGGGATTATCCATCACCAGCATTTCGCCGCGCGTGGTGAACACATGGTATTCCACGTTGGGCACGGTGCTGACCAGATCGAGATTGTATTCGCGCTCCAACCGCTCCTGCACGATCTCCATGTGCAGCAGCCCGAGAAAGCCGCAGCGGAAGCCAAAGCCCAGTGCCAGCGAGGTCTCGGGTTCGTAGAACAATGAAGAGTCGTTCAGTTTCAGCTTTTCCAGCGCCGAGCGCAGATCCTCATAGTTCTCCGCCGCCGAGGGGAACAGGCCGCTGAACACCATGGGCTTGATGTCGCGGTAGCCGGGCAGCGGCTCGGTGTCGGGAAAGGCGGCGTCGATAATGGTGTCGCCCACCTTGGTGTCGCGCACCTCTTTGACGCCGGAGATGAGATAGCCGGTCTCGCCGGCTTCGAGAAAGTCTTTTTTGATCTGTTTCAGCCGCAGGATGCCCACCTCCTGGATCTGAAAGGTGCGGCCAGTGGAGTGAAACTGGATCATCTGGTCGGGATACAGCTTGCCCTGCATCACCCGCACATGGGCCACGGCGCCGCGGTACGAGTTGAACACCGAATCAAAGATCAGGGCGCGCGTCGGCGCATCCACCTCGCCCTGCGGCGGCGGAATGCGCTGCACCACGGCCTCGAGCACCTCTTCGATGCCGGTGCCCGCTTTGGCGCTGGCTAGCAGAATCTCCTGCTCTTTGCAGCCCAGCAGATCGATGATCTGATGCTTGATGGCGTCCACATCGATGTTGGGCAGATCGATCTTGTTGATGATCGGGATGATCTCGAGGTTGTTGTCGATGGCCAGGTACAGGTTGGAGACGGTCTGCGCTTCAATGCCCTGCGAGGCATCGACGATCAGCAGTGCGCCCTCGCAGGCGGCCAGGCTGCGCGACACCTCATAGGTGAAATCCACGTGGCCCGGCGTGTCGATGAGGTTGAGCAGATAGGTCACGCCGTTACGGGCTTTATATTCCATGGTGATGGGGTGCATCTTGATGGTGATGCCCCGCTCACGCTCCAGATCCATGCTGTCCAGCACCTGGTCTTTCATCTCATAGCGCGTCACCGCGCCGGTGGCCTCCAGCAGCCGGTCGGCCAGCGTGGATTTGCCGTGATCGATGTGGGCGATGATGCAAAAATTTCTTATGGTGTCTTTGGCCATACTGAATGGTGACGATCCGCCTTGAGGAGCTGTTTTTCAGGATTTTCTATTTAAGCAAAAATATGTTAAACAACAAATTAGTGATTATTTTTCAATTTTTCAATAGAAAAGGTATGGGCAAACCCGGCCCACGGCTTCCAGGCCGTCCCGGCCGGCCTTTGCGGTTTTGGTTGATTCATCGCCGGAAAATCAATATATTGCCATTTAAATGGGCGCACTTGCCGCTTCAGCCCGGTTGATTTTTTTTGATCCCCTGCGCTGGACCGGTCCGGTCTTGTTGAAACAGGAAAAAAAGCATGAAAATCGCAATGGTCTGCTATCCAACCCACGGCGGCAGCGGCGTACTGGCCACCGAGCTGGGCATATGCCTGGCCCAGCGCGGGCATCAGGTGCATTTCATCAGCTATAGCTCTCCGTTTCGCCTGCGCGGATTTCAGCAGAACGTGTTCTATCATGAAGTGGACGTGTCGGCCTATCCGCTGTTCAAATTTCCGCCCTATGATCTTTCTCTGGCCACCAAGATCATGGAGGTGACGAAAGAGTACCAGTTGGACATCATTCACGCGCATTACGCCATTCCCCATGCCATCAGCGCCTATCTGGCGCGGCAGATGATGTCCGGCCAGGGCCCTAAAGTCGTCACTACGTTACATGGAACGGATATCACGCTGGTGGGTAAGGATGCCTCCTTTTATGAAGCAGTGCGCTTTGGCATCCTGCAGTCCGACGCGGTCACCGCGGTGTCTCATTACCTGGCGCAACGCACGCATGATGAGTTTCACATCAGCAAAGAGATTCAGGTGATCCACAATTTTGTCGACACCGAGCGGTTTTCCGGATGCACGCAGAATTGCCGGCGCGATTTTTTCGCGCCCAACGGCGAAAAACTGCTCATGCACACCTCCAACTTTCGTCCGGTGAAACGGCTGTCCGATACGGTGAAAATTCTCGCCCGCGTGCGTCAGCAGGTGAATGCGCGGCTGCTGTTGGCCGGCGAGGGGCCGGATCGCCAGGAATCGCACGACTGGGCCGTCAAGCTGGGAGTGCACGATCACGTCATCTACCTGGGCACGCAGGATTACATTGAAAATCTTCTCGGCTGTGTCGACCTGTTTCTGCTGCCCAGCAGTGAAGAGAGTTTCGGCCTGGCCGCCCTGGAGGCCATGAGCTGCAGGACGCCGGTCATCGCCTCCAACATCGGCGGTCTGCCCGAGGTGGTCAGCCACGGCGTGGATGGCTATCTGTTCGCCGTGGGCGATGTGGAGGCCATGGCGCAAGCGGCTGTGTCGCTGCTGCAGGATCCGCAGCGGTTGGCTGAATTTAGAAACCGGGCGCGGGAGAAAGCGGTGAGCCAATTCGATATGCACCGGATCGTGCCGCAGTACGAGCGACTGTATGAGCAGACGCTGCATCAAGAAACTGAGGGCTGATATCGAAAAATTGAAAGAGTCTTTGCTTTTTCAGTTTGACGGACCGGCCGTAAAGCGGAAAAGGGGGCCCAATCGTGGTATGTTATTTGTTGTGTACAATATCCGGCGGCGCCCTCCAGTGTGGCTGTAGAAATTGAATAGAATACAGCACGTCTACTCCCGCTTTTTTGACAGGGGGCAGCAAAAGTTATAAAAGCGGTTGGAAAAGCGAGTGCAGTTCCCCCTCTTGAGAGAGAGGACAGGGAGTGTGTTGAGCGTCATCCGCTAAAAACACACCCCGGCAAAAACCCTCGATTAATTCGGTCAGCCAGATGATCCGTAAACGGCTTTTGTGGCTTTTCGTCCTGCAGATACTGATGGTGTTGCTGGTCTCCGGACTTTATCTGCAGTACAAGTTGCGCACCACCCTGGAGAAGGAGCTGGGTAGCCGACTCGAGTCTCTGGCCGCGGTGATCGCCGGCCAGACCGATGGGGCGCTGATCAGCCTGCTGAGTCCGGGCGACGAAGGCGGCCGCATTCACAAGCGGATGCAGTCCCATCTCGCCGGCCTGGCGCAAGCCGGACAGCTGAGCCGGGTGGTTCTATTCGACTCTTCAGGCCGCATCTGGCTGGACAGCCAAAACCGCGCGGCGATCGCCGAGCCCTATGGCCGATTTGAGTTCGACCGGCCCGAGATAGCGGCTACGCTGAGGGATCGCAACAGTCAGTCGCCGCTGTTCACCGGCCACGATGGTTTGTTGTACAAATCCGCCTATGCGCCTCTGCGGGCGGATGGCGCGGTCATCGGCGTGGTGGCGGTGGAGGGCAGCGCGACTTCACTGAACCGGGTGCGCGAAATGCAGGCCACGCTGCTGCAGATCGGCGCCCTGTCGTTGCTGTTGGCCATCGGCCTGTCGTGGTTCACCTCGCAGCGGCTGACGCAGCCGCTGCAACAGCTGCGGCGGTCGGCTGAGAGGTTGAGCCGCGGCGAATGGGGGGAATCCATTGCGGTTTCCGGCGAGGATGAGATCGCCTTTTTGGCCCGCACCATGGAGGAGATGCGCAAGAACAATCTGCAAAGGGTGGAGCAGCAGAAAGCCATGATGGCCGGCGTAGCCCACGAGCTGCGCAATCCCATCGGCGGCATCGAACTGTTCGCCGGCCTGATCCGCGATGAGGCGGCGGATGCCGAGTCGCGCCAACGCGCCGGCCGGATTTTGAAAGAGAGCCGCAACCTGCAGACCCTGGTGGAGAATTTTTTGGACTATGCACGGCCCATCACCAGCCGGCCCCAATCCTGCCGTGTATCCGATGGCTGGCAGGAGGCCGTCGATCTGTTGCAGAACGAGATCAACGCCAAACAGGTGCAGGTGGTTCGTACCGGCGACGGCCGGGTGTGGGCGGACCCGCAGCACCTGCGCCAGATGCTGATCAATCTGCTGCTCAATGCGGTGCAATCCATCGACCGCCAGGACGGCAGAGTCGAATTGCGCATCGCCCAGGAGGCCGGCGTCTGCACCCTCCAAGTGTCGGACAACGGTCGCGGCATTGCGAAGGAACAGTGGGAAAAAATTTTCCAGCCTTTTTTCAGCAACAGGGAAAAAGGGCTGGGGCTGGGACTGGTAATGGTAAAAAGCCTCGCCGGCGCCAACAACGGCTCGGTCCGTCTGCTGGACAGCAACGCCGCCGGCTCGCGCTTTGAGCTGACGCTGCCGGCGGCGGGTAAAAAGGAATGAGAGCATGACTCCAATGCAAGCCCTGATCGTCGATGACAACGAGACCATGCGCGAAGCCATGGCGCAGATCCTCGCCAGATTGCCGATCAGCGTCGTTCAGGCTGCGGACGGCGAATCCGCTCTGGCCGCGCTGGCGGAGCGGCCGTTCGATCTGGTGGTGACCGATTATCGTTTGCCCGGCATGAACGGCCTGCAGGTGCTGCAGGAGATCAAGGCGCGGTGTCCGGCCACCGAGGTGCTGGTCATCACCGCGTATGGCACCATCGATCTGGCGGTGCAGGCCATGCATTACGGCGCTGCGGATTTTATCACCAAGCCGTTTTCTCAGGAAGAGTTTCGCCTGCGCATTCAAAAGATGGTGCAAAAGATCCTCGGCGACCGGCATATGGAACAGCCGGCGGATGCGGCCGGCCGGCCGGCGCAGGAGATGGATCCCAATCATCCGTTCGCCGAAATCATCGGTGAAAGCGAATGCATGCACGAGCTCTATCGCACCCTCGCCAAGGTGGCGCGCACCGATTCCTCGGTCATCCTCTACGGCGAAAGCGGCGTCGGCAAGGAGGTGGTGGCGCGCGCCATTCACGCCGCATCCGACCGCAGCGCGCATGCGTTCATCCGCGTGCACTGCGGCGCGCTGGCGGAAGGGGTGCTGGAGTCCGAGCTGTTCGGCCATGAAAAGGGCGCGTTCACCGGCGCACTGAAACGGAAACGCGGCCGCTTCGAGCTGGCGCACAACGGCTCCATCTTTCTCGACGAGATCGGCGACATCTCCGCCTCCACGCAGATTAAATTGCTGCGCGTGCTGCAGGAGCGCGAGTTTGAACGGGTGGGCGGTGAGGAGACGATCACTGTGAACGTCCGCGTCATCGCCGCCACCCATCGTGATCTGGAAAAGCTGGTGCACCAGGGACGGTTTCGCGAAGATCTGTACTACCGTCTGCATATCATACCCATTTTTCTGCCGCCGCTGCGTGATCGCCGCGAGGACATACCGTTGCTCAGCGCTCATTTCCTTCGACGCATCGGCCGTCAGCTGGGCCGGCCGGATTTGAAATTGGAGGACAGCGCTTTGGCCGCGCTGTACGACTATGCCTGGCCGGGGAATGTGCGCGAACTGGAAAACGTGCTCGAACGCGCGGCGGTGATGGCTGAAACCGATTCCATCACAGCCGGCGACCTGCCGGTGCCGGCCTCCGTTAACCGCGCAGAAGCGAAAGCGCCGCTGGACGACCTCCTCGCCCGGGTGGAGAGAGAAGAGATCGAAAAAGCGCTGCGCCGGGCCAACGGCGTAAAAACCGAAGCCGCGCGACTGCTCGGCATCAAGACCAGCACGCTCTATTACAAGATGGAAAAATATGGACTGTCGTAAATGACCTTTTGGCTGAAAATATCGCTTCCGCTGATGTTGTGCTGCTGCGTTACGGTGCAGGCGCAATCGACGGCCATCGATCGACTGGAACAGACGCTTGCGCAGCAACAGCGGCGCAGTCAAGAGATCGAGTCAGCGTGGCAACGCTTGCAGGCGCAATCCGATTCGCTCAGCCGGCTGATCGCGCCGCTTAAAGCGCAATCGCCATTGACTTTTTTCGAACGCCGCCGTCTGACGGCCTTGTTGGCAGACGCGCAACAGATCTCGGACCGTCTGGAGCAAACTGCGGCCGGCCGCAAGGAGGCCAGGCGGCTGCAGGACGTTCTCAGCCGCCGCCTGGACAGCCTTTATACCGCTTCCCTGGATTCCATCAGTCTGGAGTTGAAAAAACCGAACGGGATCTCACCCCGGGAAAAGAAGCGTCTGCTGGAGCAAATGGCGTTGTGGCAGGCAAAGCGTTTCAGCCTGCAGAGCCTGGCTGCGCCGGAGACGACTCCCGTGCCTTCTCCATTACTTGTGGAGAGCGACGATCTGCCGGAGGACATTGAACGAAAGGCCGATTATCTGCGCGACCGGTCGGATCAGTTGCGCAGCCAGGCCGGCCGGGTGGGCGACCGCGTCCATCAGGTACAGAAAGAGATCGCCCTGCGCCGCCGCATGGCCGATATGGTCAGCGATATGCGCGTGTTCGACTCCCGGGATGAGACCGCGCGCGCCGGCTCCACGGTTGACGTTGTGGCTCCGGGCCGCGAATTGGAAACCGCGATGGGCAACAAAGCAGGCTATTACCCCTCCACCGCTTTTAGTCTGCAGCCGCCTGCTGAACTGCTCCTCAATTATGATTTTCGCAATCTGCCGGCGTACAGCCTGGACGGCTACCAGGAGCTGTTGGAAGTCGAAGAACAGAGATTGAAACGTCAGGCGGACAGCCTGGGGGTTCTGGCGCGCGCGTTCGACCAGCAGGCGCAGCAGCTGCGTTCCACCCTAATCAAGCAGCCCCAATGATGAACCAGTGCAAGTCAGTGACCCTTACGTTGCTGCTTTTGTGCGTGGTCTCCGGCCCGCTCTCCGCCCAGGCAAATTGGCGCATGGCACATCGCGTTCAGCTGGGCTACGAGCAGGATTCCAACGTCGCCGAAGCCGTGGATGGCGCGGTTCGGGCGCAGAACCTGCGGCTGTTGTACGACCTCCAGGTCCGCCGCCGCAGTCTGTCGTTCAGCTATCGAGCCGGCGCGCAGGTCTATCCGGATCATGCCGGCGAGAACAAATTGACGCACGAGATCAGCGCCGCCTTCTCCCAGCCCCTGAACGCCAGGGTAGAGCTGGGCGCGCAGCTGTGGAGCAGGTTCAAGTTTTTCCTCGAATCCGAGCAGGACCTGATCTGTGGATTCCTGCAGCCCTTTCTACGCTATCGAATGGACGCAGCCACCTGGCTCGAGCTCGGTATTCGTCAGGAGGCGTTGGATTATGCGAATTCGGATTACTTTGACTATGCCGGACCCGGCTTTACCCTGCAGCTGTATCGCCGGATCGCCTCTGGCTGGACGCTGTCGCCGTTGATCGCCTGGCAGCGGAACGTTTTTCAGCGCAGCTCCTATGCCTATGCGCCGAACGGTTCCTATCTCTTCCTCCAGCCTGACCGGCAGGAGGACGGACTGATGGCCGCAGGCCTACACAGCGAATGGATGTGGCGCAGCTTGTTGATAACCTGTCAATACAAGTTTGAGAGCAACCATTCCAACAGCTATGGCTACGACTATCGCCGCCATGTGCTGACCGCGCTGTTTGTTCAGGGATGGCGGCAGTGGTTCTTCCGCGGTTATTTCTCCTGGCAGAAGAAAAACTATCCCCATGCCCTGCGGCCTTTTTTGCCCGTGCAGTTGGACACCGAGCAGGAGGAGAACAACCTCATCGCTGTGGATGTTTCCCGCAATCTGTATAGACGGCTCGCGCTGGTGGGGCGCATCGCCTGGTATCAGAACGAATCGCCGTGGGCGGATCTCTATTATCGCAAGCGTCTGCTGCAGGCGCTGCTGGAATGGCGGTTCTAGCGGGTTTGTCGTTGCGGGGCCATATGGTTTTGCGTCAAGCGGCTCGTCTCGGACAGTGAACCCAGAAGAGTAACGCCCTGTCGTATTCTTTTAACCAATCAAGAGAAGCAGGAATCCTCGACATGACTCATTCCGACCAACCCTCCCGTTGGCAGCAGTTCTTGCAGCGCCTGCGTTCGCAGCAGTGGCGCGGCTATGTATTGATCGGCGTCATCCTTTACCTGGTTCTCGTCAACCAGTTTATTCGCGTGCGTCCGGACCATGTGTTCATCGCTCTGCTGCTGCTGGCGCTGTCTCTGGGCCGCGGCCGGGTGAAACACTTTGTCGTCGACTGGACGCCGTGGATCCTGTTCTGGATCTGTTATGACATGATGCGCGGAGTGGCCGACAACCTGCGCGGGGCCATCAACATCCTCTGGCCTTATGAAACCGAGATGGCGCTGTTCGGCCGTATCTTCGGCGGCCAGTTGCCCAATTTTTTCGCGCAGAACTGGCAGATCCTTCTGCGCGGCAGCTGGGTGAAAGGTCTGCTCGACGCCTCCGGCGGCCTGTTCTACACCATGCATTTCGGCCTGCCTCTGCTTCTGGGCTGGGTTTTCTGGCACACCATGGACGACCGCAAAATGTTCTATCGCTTTGTCTGGACCATCACGCTGCTCAATTTCTCCGCTCTGGCGACGTTTATGCTCTATCCCGCGGCGCCGCCGTGGTATGTTTACAGCTATGGATTCGCGCAGCCGGAACAGATCGCGCACTGGGGCCTGGGCGCCGGCACGCTGCTGGATGTGGACCGGATGATCGGCCTGCATTTTTTTCAGACGCTGTGGGGCGGATTCAACCCCAACCATTTTGCCGCCATTCCGTCGCTGCACGGCGCCTACCCCGTTGCCGTGGCTTTTTTCACTTATAAAAAGTTCCGCAGGTATCCCGGGCTGCTGGCCGTTTATCCGCTCGGCGTGTGGTTCTCCGCCGTGTACCTGAATCAGCACTATATCATCGATCTGATCATCGGCGCTTTTTATCTCATGGTCGCCTATTTGGTGACCGACCGCCTGTTGCTGCCGCACGTCTTTTCGCGGTTCATAGACTGGCAGCCCCTGCGCAGGCGGGAGAAGGAAGCTTAGCATGCGGGTTCGCCGGCCGGGCTGAACCTTGACGCCGCAAGTACAAGTTGTTAATAAACAAAAAGTATGCGCTTAGCCGGGGAATGCCCTGGCTAAGCTGCTTTATTTTCCCTTGACTTTTAGGTAAAAAATTGTAAATTATGTTTTCAAGGTCGGCGCTTTAGCTCAGACGGTAGAGCAACGGACTGAAAATCCGTGTGTCCGCAGTTCGATTCTGCGAGGCGCCACTGTAAACAACCCCTGGTCATGATGATTCAGGGGTTTTTTATTATTTCATCAAAACAGCCTTGCGAACCTCTCTGCATCCATTCGCCTCCAAGACAATATAATAAATTCCATTCGCACAATCTTTGGCATTCCAGACCGTTTTATGGGCGCCAGCCGGCAATGTATCATGAATCAATTCAGCAAGTTCATGGCCTAAGATCGAATAAACCTTTAATGAAACCTGCTCCGGCGCCTGCAACGAAAACTCTATGGTTGTGGAGGGATTGAAAGGATTGGGATAGTTTTGCGACAGGACAAATTTCTCCGGCAGTACAGGGTCGTTCATTCGCTCTTTTACGGCGGTTGTGCCGGCACTGATCGCCAATGCCTGCAGACCACTCACCCCGGTTGATCCCACTAAAGTGGCGACTCCGGTCTTGGGATCAATGGTAATAAGCGTGTTTTCGGTCGTTCCCGTGCCCTTGAGGCCATACAGCATGCCGGATGGAGAAAAAGCAATGGACGGGGTCAGGGCGTTATCGCCGGTCGCGCCTACTAACGCCGTATCGCCATTGGCTGTATTAACGGTAAGAATTTTATCTTTCTCCGAGCTGGATGAGGAACGAGCCGAAGCGTAAAGCTGGCCGGTAATCGGGTTTACTGATAGGCTGTAAAAAGCGATATTAGGCGCCGTGCCGGTGTTAACGGCCGACCCTGTGGCTAGATCGATTCGATAC
>JAKJDB010000772.1 GCA_022706175.1 Candidatus Zhuqueibacterota bacterium
CGGCATCAGTCCGGCAAAGCCTATACGTTGACCGTGAGCGGCATCAAAAGCACGGCTTCCGGCAGCGCCATGGGACCTGCGGTGATGGCGTACACCTATATGCCCACGCTGGAGATCAAAGTGGACGGCGTGGCTGAGGCGATGATCTCCTACGCGGATGTGGGACGGCTGTACTATGTGGATCGCAACTATGTGATCACCTCGGTGCCTGAGGATCTGCTGCAGGCCAAATTGATCATGACCGCCAACAACGACCGCACCATGTCGGACAACCGCTTCATGGTCATTCAACTGAGCAAATCCGCTCTGGTCTATGTGGCCTATGACGATGAAGCGCAGTCGGCGCCGAACTGGCTGGACGCCCATTTTCAGAAAACCGAGCAGTTCCTCGGCGTGTCTGAGAGCGGCGACCGTCTGCGTCTGTGGGAAGGGTATTTTCCCTCCGGCCGTTTGGTGCTGGGCGGCAATGCGGCGGTCGGCAGCCGCGGCGCGCAGATGATGTATGTGGTCTTGATTCGCGAGAGCGAGGTTCCCTCCTCCCTGGGCGGCGGCTACACCGAAGGCGGTGCGCAGCCCGGCACTGTGCCCGAGTCGGTGAATCTGCTCAGCAACTATCCCAATCCCTTCAATCCGGTCACCACGATCCGGTTTGATCTGCCTTATGCGAAAGAGGTTCAGATCGCAGTCTATGATCTGCTCGGCCGCCGCGTCCGCCTGCTCTATCAGGGTAATGCCACGGCAGGGCAGCACACCGTGGTCTGGGACGGGAAAAACGAGCAGCATATTCCGGTGGCCGCAGGCATCTATTTCTATCATATGGATGCCTGGGAGAACGGAACGCGCAACGGATTGAACTATAAAGTGAATTATCAGAGTTTTACCCGCAAGATGACGCTGCTGAAATAAGCGGTCCTTGGCGGCAAGCGGTATCCCCTCAGAAGGTGCCCTCCTCCGTACCTTCTCCTCCGGCAGCCCCGGGTTTTCTCCGACTCGGGGCTGTTTTATTCGCCGGGGAATGTTTATTGACAAAATTGGAGATATTGACTATATTGCATCACTACTTTCTTAATCGGCCTACCCGGGGCCCTTTGTCTCTTTGGACCTATCACCCACTTGGTCGCGTATGAAAAGGTGTTACTACATTGCTGTTGCAACGCTGTGCCTGGCGGCCGGACTGGCAGCACAGAGCGGAAAACGACCGTTGTCGCCGGTGCTCACTCCGCCGGCGGCGGAATCCGCTGCGGAAGAGGCGCGCCTCGAAACAGGATTACAGCCGTTCGGCTATTCTTTTTTTCAACCCGGTGGAGCGAATAAAATCGCCGTGACCGCCGGCGCCATGACGCCCGAATATCAGCTGGGCGCAGGCGATCGGCTGGCCATCTATCTCGGCGGCAAGGCGCAGGAGACGTTTGAAGCCGTGGTCAGCGTCGACGGCCAGCTTTTCATCCCCACGCTGGGCGTGCTTCAGGTTCAAGGCCTCTCTTTCGCCGAGTTCAAACAACAGCTGCAGCAAAAACTGCAGCGGGTGTACACCCATTTCACCCTCGACGTCATGCTGGTGGAACCGAAATGGATCCGCGTCGGTGTAAGCGGCGAAGTCAGAATGCCGGGGCAGTATACCATCACCGCTTTGAGTTCGGTTCTTGATGCCGTGAGTCAGGCTGAAGGGCCGACCGCCATCGGTTCCCTGCGCGACATTCAGGTGTTCCGCGGCGACAGCCTGGTGCTGCAGGAGGACCTGTACGATTATCTGCTGAAGCCCGGCGCCGGCGTCTATGGCAGATTGCAGAGCGGGGATCAGATATTTGTGCCGGTCTGCCGCAAACGGGTTCAGGTGCGCGGCGAGGTGTACCGGCCCGCCATCTATGAGATCCATCCACGTCAGCCGGAGACTCTGACCCAGATCGTCGCCCTGGCCGGCGGACTGACCGAAGACGGCAACGCGCAAAAGCTCGAGTACAGCCACCGGGAGGAGACGGGGGACCGCCGCGTGCGTTATCTCGATTGGTCTGTGCTGCAGCAGGATCCGGATAAGGATCCCGTGCTGCAAAACGGCGATCGCATTCAGATCTTTTCCCGGCTCGACCAGATGCCGAAAAAACTCGTCACCGTCTTTGGCGAGG
>JAKJDB010000773.1 GCA_022706175.1 Candidatus Zhuqueibacterota bacterium
CGTTCCAGCCGGGGTGTGACCGTACCCTCCACAGCGATGCGGAAATCGTCGCTGAGGCGAAAAGCTCCGGACTCGAGTTGGACATCAGCCGGATAAGGCATCAAAAATAAATCCGGACTTGTCATCGTCGGCATCCCTTGAATAAAAGTGCAGAGCGTTAGAATCGCTATCGCAATACTGCCATAAATCCGTCGCATGAGACCTCCACCAATTGTTTATCGTATCTCCCACAGCGTCAACACATCCTCGACCAGCGGCTTCCAGGCGTCATAGCCTTTGCGGTTGCAGTGCATGCCGTCATCGCTATAGTCGCGGCGCAGTTTACCGGTTTCGTCCGCCACGCTGGAATAAAAATCTATGAACGTAATCTGCTGATCGGCGCAGATTTCTTTGATCTGCCGATTCAGCTGCTGCACCTTCTCGATTGGATGAGATGCGAGAACGTTCTTGCCCGGCAGGTAATCGTTCACCGGCATCACGGCGCCGACCGCCACTTTGATGTTCTTGCTTCGAGCCATGCGCACCATACGGCTGAGATTGGCCAGTGTATGGCTTGGGCACATGCGTTGCTCCGGCCAAAAATCATTCGCGCTGCCCAAAAAAATGACCACGCCGGTCGGATTGAGCTGCAGCACGTCCTGCCGGAAGCGCAGCCATAGCTGCCGGGTGGTCTCGCCGCCGATGCCGCGATTCACCAGCGGGGATCGGGGAAAATCCTTGTGCAAAGGCCACGCCTCGACCGAGGAGGAGCCGTAGAATATCACACGTTTGCCCGGCCCAGAAGCAAAACTCAGTTCATGGTTCTGCGCGCTGTAGCGTTCCAGGCTTTTTTGCAAAGCCTGCTGGTCTTTTGTCACCAGGCTTTCGATCAACGGTTTGGCGGCATCCAAACGGGTTTCCTCCACGCCCAGCGCCGTGAGACAGGTTTTGGCCATCAGCCAGTTGCCGGCCGGCAGCATGTGTACGCCGTCGCTGGTCAAGACGCCGCGATCCGCCATGTCCGGCTTCTGCAGCGGCAGCAGCACGCGACGGCAGGCGGCATCCTGATCCACCAACAGGCATTTGTATTTTTTCGCAATATCGCGGATCGCCTGATTGTAGAAAACCAACTTTTTGTTTTCCGCGCTGCCGAGGTTTTCTTTAATGACCGTTGCCGTGAACAGGGCGACGCGGGCGTTTTGACTCTGAGCCCGTTGTACCATGGCGATCACCTTTTCCCGGTAGACCGACAGCGGAACACCGCGCGGCCCATCCCCCTTGGGGTGGTTGTCATAAAAACCATGCCAGACGTCGTTGACCCCCACACTGATGGTCACCCAGTGCGGCTGCCAGCGCAGCACGTCCGTGTCAAAGCGATCGTACATATCCGTCGACTTGTGGCCGCTGATCCCGGCGTTGATGATGTAAACGGTCATCTCCGGATAGAGCACCTCCAGGGCTTTTCGCATCAGCGAGACATACCCCTCGGGCGACTCGCCGCCCTCGGTAATGCTGTTGCCCAGGGTAACCATCACCTGCTGGTCACGGAGCAACAATGGCTGCGCAGCCGCTGTTCCCAGGAGCAGAAGACAAAGCATAACTCCGGACAAGCGGACAACATATCTTTTCTGCATGCACTTCTCCCGTTCTATTGCCTTTCGATCGGCCTTCCCGCCTCATCGAATCGTCGAACAAAGCGGCAACGTTGAAAACCAACCTCCCCAGTGCGTCAAGAGGTAAATTAGAAAAATTTCCTCAATCAGGCAAGGAGAATAAACCGATGCGATCGGCTTTCAGCCGCATCAGGGTTGAGCCGTCGGTTCTTCCAGCAAAGTGACCTCTGTGATCGCCCGGCTTGCCTGCAAGGGTATGAAAAAGGTCTTTATTTCACACGATGTAAAGTGCGCGACCATTTCCCGTCCGATCATAGGCAGACGCAGGCGGACGCTTGTTTCTTTGCCGAAAAGCTCAAGACAGCGTAGGATGAACCCCTCGCCTTCCTCCGCCGGTTTGATCGCCACCACAGCGACGTTCGCCGCATCGATCTCCACTGTGGAACAACTGGGCGAGAGGGACCCCGAGTGGCGATGGGTCGGCGCCAGGACCGGCTTTTGAGCAAAAACCAAGGCTTGCACGGGGAT
>JAKJDB010000774.1 GCA_022706175.1 Candidatus Zhuqueibacterota bacterium
GAACATATAGCTGTCAAACGGATAAGCCGAGTAGGCATAGTAGCGCATTTCACCCGTCAGCCCGACATCCATGGACCAACGGATGTAGAGAACTGCATCGCTGATCAGATTGGCGTCCAGAGCGTCGTAGGCCTGCCGAGGCGGCTGTGGTTCTCCATTCACCAGCAGGGTCGGTGGGGGACGCCGTAAAATCAGCTTAAACTCGTGACCGACGCAACCCCATCGAGTCCCATTGGGATGCACGAGGTTGCTTTGATTGACGCCACCGACCATGTAGGGAAAAAATGCATTCCTCCAATCCTTCCAATTGAGCAACCCATAGCTCAAGCCGCCCTGGCGAACGGTGCCGTTCATCAACCGATTTTCATGGCCGAGACCTATTCGCCAGTGGTTCCCGGGCCAGGCAAAGCAATCCTCCCATCCGCCGCTGGGAATATCCTCCTCCTCGGTCCAGAGTTCACCGATCCACAGATACCGTCGGCCGGTGATGGCTTGCCCATGGGCGATAAAAACGTCCATCCCCAGCAGCGTCGCGCAAAGAAACAGATGCCAGACTGTTTTCATGATCCCTCGATTCTGCTGGAACGCACCACCACGAATTTGCCGGTCTTGGCGCCTAATTCGCTTTCAATCAGAAAAAAATAAACGCCGGAATAGATGAGCTGATTGCTGTCTGAAACCTGATTCCAATCCTGTTCGGTCGTCTGATTGTCGTGCCGAATCGTTTTGACCAAGTCGCCGCTGGCGGTGAAAATTTTGATGGTGCATTTAAGCGGCAGATTGATAAAGAGTAGTTTATTCTCTTCGCCGGGCCAGTTAAAACGAACCGATTTGTCGTTGTACGGATTAGGGACGACTTTGACGTCGTTCAGATCGGCGACCTGCTGCTGGCTCATAAACGGATGCACCGGACCGTTTTTCAGCATCATGTTCCAGTATTTGCCCGATTCCAGCGATCGTCCCGGCTGTTCCCAGTTCTGACTGCCGTCATCATAAGCGGTGACATAATAAAAGTAAGCGAATCCCCGCTGGACGGTTTGATCCACGTAACGGTTGATCACAGGAATGCCGCTCTTGCCGCCGCACTCCCAAATTTTCTCAAAAGTGGTGTCATTACGGCTCACCGCTCGATAGACCCGGTATCCGGAAAAATCGATCACGCCGGTGTCGTGATCGGGAATGCGCGACACGTCGCTCCATTCCAGGATGACCGACTTTTCGCCGGCGGTCACCGAAAGATCCGGCGGGTCCGGCGCCTCCGGGGCATCATAGGGATGACGGCCCTGCTCGCGATTGCGAAAGAACCGTCGTGTGGCCTGACTGTAATATTTGAAGAGGGAATCACGTCCTGTGGCGACGATGTCGTTCTTTTCCTTATCGGTATAACCCACCCCTCCCTTGTATCGTGTCCACCAGGAAAGGCCCACCGAATTGCATAAATCATAGTTGATCCCGTGCACCGCCACCAGCATGGAAAAATGAAGGTCGCTGCCGAAAGGCATTTCATACGGCCCGATGCAGACATAAGGATTGGGCCGCGCCACCCTCAGGGGATCGTTGGGTTCGGTGTAGCCCATCTCCAGCGGACCGGCCATATGCGCTCCGGTGAAGAAATAGGTATAAGCCTCTTCGAGGGAGCCGAACAGCACATTGCCGGGCCGCCACACGGTTGAAAACGGTTGCGATAAATCATTGGTGGTGTCGTCGACGCTCTTGTCGCAATGCAGGATGCCCATGCCAAAGTATTGCGGCGACAGCAATCTTCCCATACCCGGGCTTTGTTCCATATAACCTCTGTTCCAGTCCGGATCTCCGGTATCATCCCATCCGACGGTTTGGTTGTTGTCGCCGTCCCAGGCGATGAACACCCTTAACGAATCGGCCGAAGGATTTCCAGCCGGATGCGTGGGAGTGCCTGAGCCGAGCCAGTCGAGATAGTTTTCGCCGTAATACTCCACCCAATCGTCGGTACAATCCTCCGTGCCGGTCGGTGGACTTTGTCGGGCGCCCTCGAATCCGACTTGTGGCAACACGGCATAATTAAAACACACGTCATGCAGAACCTGATTTTTTAATTCAACCGTTTTTTCATTCAGATTCACGTTGCCGCTGTTGATGAT
>JAKJDB010000050.1 GCA_022706175.1 Candidatus Zhuqueibacterota bacterium
CCGGGCGGCTAAAAAACGTTTTCGGTTGACGGGAACGGGCAAGGTGCGCAGCAACCATTCGTGTGCACGCCACATTTTAACCAAAAAGTCGCGCAAGCGCAAACGTGCGCTGCGGCGTGCCGACATCATCCATCCGGCTGATGAGGCACGCGTCAAAAAAATGATCTCTGCCTGATCGGGCAGACCTTAATCTTTTGGAGGAGTTATGCCAAGATCCCATTCGCCGGTCGTAACGCGTCACCGTCGAAACAAATATTTAAAAGCCGCTAAAGGCTATTGGGGCGGAAAAAGCCGTCTCTGGCGATCTGCCAAAGAGCAGGTCGACAAGGGATTGCAGTACGCCTACCGCGATCGCCGAGTCAGAAGACGCGAATTTCGTAGTTTGTGGATTGTGCGCATTAACGCGGCAGCCCGGATGTTTGATTCGAGTTATTCTACGTTGATTGACGGGCTGAAAAAGCACAATATCGAAATCAACCGCAAGGTTCTGGCCGACCTGGCGGTGCATGACCTGCCGGCCTTCGAGGCGCTGGTCAAGACGGCCAAATCCTGAAACGGACGCCATGACGGACGCATTCACAGAAATACAATCGCTGATTCGAAACACGGAACAGGAGTTTGACGCCCAACTGCTGACGATTCAAGACCGCCAGCAGTTGGAGCAACTCCGCATTCTCTATCTCGGCCGCAAGGGCCGTGTGCAGGCGCTCTTCAGCGGTCTGGCTCAACTGGACCCGGCCGAACGGCCGGTGATCGGTCAGGAACTTAATCGGCTGAAAAAACAGTTCGAAGAGAAACTGACCAAGTTTTCCCAGGGCACCCAAGAAGCCAAAACGATCGCTCAGTTCGATTACAGCCTGCCCGGCCGTTTGCCCGCCTCCGGCGGTCTGCACCCCTTAATGCAAGTGCTGGATGAAATCAAAAGCATTTTCATTTCCATGGGCTTTCGCGTCGAAGAAGGACCGGAGATAGAGCTGGACTATTACAATTTTGAAGCGCTCAACATTCCAGCCTATCATCCCTCGCGCGACATGCAGGACACCTTTTATCTCGACGGCAAGTACGTGCTGCGAACTCACACCTCGCCGGTTCAGATTCGCACCATGGAGCGGCAAAAACCGCCGGTGCGCATGATCGCTCCGGGACGTTGCTTCCGTAAAGATACGCCGGACGCCACCCATTCCCCCACGTTTCATCAAGTGGAAGGCCTGTGCGTGGATCGCGATATCTCCTTCGCCGACTTGAAAGGCGTGGTGCAGGTGTTTGCACAAAAAATGTTCGGCAAAGACGTCCGCGTCCGTTTTCGCCCCAGCTTTTTTCCCTTTACGGAACCCAGTGCGGAATACGACTTTTCCTGCTTTCTCTGCCAGGGAAAAGGGTGCCGGGTGTGCAAAGGGACCGGCTGGATCGAAATCTCCGGCGCCGGAATGGTGGACCCGGCGGTGTTCGGTTTTGTCGATTATGATCCTAATGTGTTTTCCGGCTATGCCTTCGGCATGGGAGTCGAACGCATCGCCATGCTCAAGTACCAAATTAACGATATCCGTTATTTCTTCGATAACGACCTGAGATTCCTGGAACAATTCTAATCGGACTTTGTTTTGAAAGCTACGCTCAGCTGGCTACAAGAATTTGTTGACATCACCATGCCTCCTCAGCAGTTGGCGGATGCCCTGACCATGGCTGGTCTGGAGGTGGAGAGTTGGGAGCCTGTAGAACGCCGATTCAGCCAGGTGGTGGCTGCCAAGGTTCTGTCCTGCTCACCGTTGGAGAACGCAGAAGGACGATGGCTGTGCCAAGTGGACGCCGGGGCCGCGCCGGTGCAAGTGATCTGCGCTGCGCCGAATGTCGCCCAAGGCATGCTGGCGCCTTTGGCGCTGCCGGGCGCCACGCTGGCCGATGGATCCAGCGTAGGCATTCGTCATCTGCATGGAATCGCCAGCGCCGGCATGCTCTGTTCCGAGGCGGAATTGGGATTGACCGAGCGCGATGAAGGCCTCATGGTCTTGCCCGTAGATGTGCAGCCAGGCACGGACCTGAAAAAAGTAGTGGGCGATCAGGACTTTGTGTTTGATGTTTTTATTACCCCGAACCGGCCGGACTGTCTGAGCATCATCGGCCTGGCGCGCGAGATCAGCGCAATAACCGGAATGCCCCTGCGCCGACCCAAAACCGTATTGCCGAGAAGCAAAGGCCCGCGTCGATCCGGTATGAAGATAACAATCCAGAGTCCGGAGCACTGTTACCGCTATTCGGGCCGCATGCTGGAACACATCACCATTCAGCCGTCGCCCTACTGGATGGCCTCTCGGTTGTATGCCTGCGGCATGCGGGCCATCAACAATGTGGTGGATGTCACCAACTATGTGATGCTGGAGAGCGGACAACCTTTGCACGCATTCGATTATCGCATGTTGGAAAAACATGAGATTCGTGTGCGCGCGGCGCAGGCGGGCGAGACCTTCATCACCCTGGACGGGCAAGAGCGCAGGCTCGATGAAGCGATGTGCTTGATCTGTGACGGCGCCAAGCCGGTCGCCCTGGCCGGCGTCATGGGTGGGATGAATTCCGAGGTGCTGGCTGATACCAGCACCGTATACCTGGAGAGCGCTTATTTTGAATCCACAGGGATTCGCCGCACCTCAAAAAAGCTGGATCTCTCCACGGAATCCTCCCGTCGCTTTGAACGCGGCACGGATCCCAACGGCACGCTGTACGCTCTGAACCGCGCCGCCCAGCTGCTGTTGCACGTGGCGGGCGCCAAGCTGCACGGTGAGGCCGATGACGTTGTCAGTCGCCAAGTCAGGCCGGCGAAAGTGGCTGTCTCGGTTAAAAACATCAACCGTCTGCTGGGCGCGAAAATTTCCAAGAACAAAATGAGCGCCATCTTGGCGCCGTTGGAGATTTCTCCTTCCAAATCAGAGGGCGATCGTCTGCAGCTTTCCATTCCAACCTTCCGCCCGGACCTCACGCGGGAGATCGACATCGTCGAGGAGGTCGGCAGGCTGTTTGGATATGACCGTATTCCCCAAGCCGCCAGCGCCCGCATCGACCAGAGACAGACGAACAACGAACAGGTCGCTTTTCTCGATCGGCTGCGTGTTCTGTTGAGCGGATTCGGTTTGCGCGAGACGGTGTCCCTGAGCCTGGTCACCCCGCAGATCGCCGACAAATTTTTGCCCGCAGACAGCGAGAGAGTGGAGCTGCTCAATCCCCTGAGCGCCGAGTTATCGACCTTTCGTCCCAGTCTGCTCATCTCGGCGTTGGCTAATGTCGCCTATAACCGCAACCGTCAGATTTCCACGTTGCGTTTTTTTGAAATCGGCCATGCCGCGTGGAAACGGCAGGGGGAATACGTGGAAAAAAAGCAGGGCGTTGTGGTGCTGGCCGGCGACCGGCAGGAACAGGCGTGGCACAGTCCATCGCAGTCCTTTGACTTTTACGACATCAAGGGCCTTGCTGCGGCGCTTATGAAAAAGTTGTCCATTCAAGAGTATGAACTGCAGCCGATGGCTTCCGCCGTTTGGCATGCTGAAAGCGTCTCTCTGCAGGTCGGCGGTCAAGAGCTCGGTGTTTTCGGCAGACTCGAGCGTTCGGTCTGTGAGGAGTTCAAGATCAAAACCAATGACGTTTTTGCTTTCATTTTCGATTTTGAACGCCTGGCTCAGGCCGCTGGCCAGAATCGGTGGTTCACGCCGGTGCCGCGATTTCCTTCTGCGCCATTCGACTTGGCCATTTTGGCAGATGTAAACACACCGGTGGCGGAGATCGAGGCCGTGATCCGCAGCGCCGGCGGTCCGCATCTTAGTTCGGTGCATCTATTTGATTTTTATAAAGGAGAGCAGGTGCCTGCCGGGCGTAAAAGTCTCGCTTTTTCCTTGACCTTTACTTCAAAAGAACGTACATTAAGCGAAAGTGAGATAGAGGAGAGGATTCAGGCGATCCTGGATCGTCTGAAAAGCAGTTTGAACGCTGAACTTCGACCACGTTAAGAGGGCAAGGTGGAACGAAATATATTGGATGTTCTGGAGACGCGCATCGATGAAGCGCTGGCAGTGATCAGCGAAGTGAATCGGCGCAACCGTTCCCTGCAGGAAGAAAATAAAGAATTAAAGACCAAATTGGCGGAATCGGACCTGAGAGTGGAATCGCTGCAAAGGACGTTGGAAGAGCAGAAGATCAAGTCGGATGAAGCCATTCTACAAAAATACAAAGAAACCGAGGATAAATTACGCGTCCGCATCCAATCCATGCTTGCCAAGCTCGACGAGCTAAAGGTGTTGGAAGGACGTTAATCCGTCGCGTCGAACAGACAGTTACAGTCTGGCCGTGAAACGTGTTGCATGACCAACGATGCCGGTTACTATGAGCAGCGAAAATAACATCAAAGTTAATATTTTCGGGACCGAATATCCGTTACGGGTAAACGCCAATGTGGAATATGTAAAACGGATTGCGGAGTATGTTGACAGCAAGATGAGGGAAGTTCAAGCGGCGAAGCCGAATCGTCCGGTGCACCAGATCGCGATTTTGGCCGCTCTCAACATTACCGATGAGTTGCTGCACCAGAAAGAGGTGCAGAAGAAACGTCATATTAACTTTGAAGAAAAAGTAAAATCGCTCACCGATAAATTGGAATTTGGCATTAAGGATGATCCGGGGTCGGGAGGGTTTTAATACGTAATCCTGCCTGAACGAGATCGCGTTATCAGCAACCCAGTCGTCGAGGCCAGACCTCTCTGTCAAGACGCACATCACCCTCATCGGGTAACAAGGAAAGAGTGTCTTGATATGAAGCCATGGTTATTGACGTGCACTGGGTTTTTTAGTTTGGAGGGGAGATGAGCCTTACCTTGATGCTGATAGCGCTGGCCATCACCGTGGTCGCTGGATTGACGGGCTGGTTGACCTCAAAACATATCGGGCGAAATCGGGTCAAAGACGCCGAAGCGACGGCTCAGCGGATTATCGCCGATGCCAAAAAAGAGGCGGAAAACCTTAAAAAGGAAAAACAGCTGGAGGCCAAGGACGAATGGCTGCGGCTGAAACAAAATTTTGAAAATGAAACTAAAGCCCGGCGCAATGAGCTTTCAAAAATTGAAAACAAGCTGAACGCCAGAGAGCTCAACCTCGACCGGCGACACGATCTGCTGACCAAAAAGGAAAAAGATCTCGATGATCGTGAAAGCGATCTGAAGAAAAAAGACGAAAAGGTGGAAAAGCGCGAAGCGGAAGTGGCCTTGCTCATCGAGGAGCAGTCGCGGCGTTTGGAAAAGATCAGCGGCATCTCTCAGGAAGACGCCAAAAAAATTCTGATTCAAAACATGACCGAGAAGGCCAAACAAGAGGCCGCGCAAATGGTCAAAGAGATCAAAGACCGCGCCCGGCAGTCGGCCAATCGCGAGGCCAAAGAGATCATCATTCAGGCGATTCAGCGCACCGCGGCCGATCATTCGACTGAAACCACGGTGTCGGTGGTCAATCTGCCCAGCGATGAGATGAAAGGCAGAATCATCGGCCGTGAAGGACGCAATATCCGCTCCTTTGAACAGGCGACCGGCGTCGAAGTGATCGTCGACGACACGCCCGAGGCGGTGGTCTTGTCCGGATTTGATCCGTTTCGCCGTGAAATCGCACGTGTGGCGCTGGAGCGGCTGGTGGCCGACGGCCGCATTCATCCCACCCGCATCGAAGAGTTGGTGGAAAAAGTCAAACAGGAGATGGAGGAGAATCTGGTGACCGACGGCGAGCAGGCGCTGCTCGAATGCGGCATCACCAGCATGCATCCGGAGCTGGTCAAACTGCTGGGCAAGCTGAAATTCCGCACCAGCTACGGCCAGAATGTGCTGCAGCATTCCATCGAGGTGTCCTATCTTTGCGGCCTGATGGCCGCCAGCCTGGATCTCGACGGCAATCTGGCGAAACGGGCCGCCCTGCTGCATGATATCGGCAAAGCCATCGATCGGTATACGGACGGCACCCATACACAAATCGGCGTGGAGGTGGCGCGCAAATACGGGGAAGGCCCGGTGGTGCAGAACGCCATCGCCTCTCACCATGAGGATGTCGAGATCACTTCGCCGATCTCCGTTTTGGTCATGGCGGCCGACGCGGTCAGTGGCTCAAGACCCGGCGCGCGTCGAGAGACGTTGGAATCCTACATCAAACGTTTGGATAACCTCGAGGGATTGGCCAAATCTTTTGCCGGCGTCGGAAAGGCCTATGCCATTCAGGCAGGACGTGAAATCCGCGTCATCGCCGAACACGACAAGATCGATGATGCTCTTTCCGAACAACTGGCCGCTGATATCGCAGAGAAAATTCAAAGTGAGATGGAATATCCCGGTCAGATTAAAGTGACCGTCATCCGCGAGTACCGGGCGGTGAATTACGCTAAATAACCCCAGCGGTGCCCACGTCGCAGCGAAGGGCCGCAGACATAAAAAAAAATCTTTGATCCTGACAACAAAACATTTATATTAAAGGTGTTGATTGGCTGAGCGCAAACCGATCACTGTGCTGTTTATCGCGGATATCGTGGGAAAATCCGGCCTGGACCTTGTGGCAGGTCTGCTGCCGGGTTTGAAAAAATCCCATCAGGTGGACGTCTGCATCGCCAATGGCGAGAACATGGATGCAGGGAACGGGCTCACGGAAAGCCTGGCTAAGCAGCTTTTCTCCCTCGGGGTGGATGTGATCACCGGCGGCAATCACACCTGGAGCAACAGCGCTTTTCGCCATTATCTCGACACCAGCCCTCGGGTGCTGCGGCCGCTCAATTATCCGTCTGAAGCACCGGGACGGGGTTCCACGGTGATCCAAACCGATGCCCAGGTGTCGGTCGGTATTCTCAACGCGCAGGGCCGGACGTTCATGTATCCTATCGACTGCCCGTTTAAACGGTGCAGCGAAGAAGTGGCCCGATTGCGGGAAAAAACCAGAGTGTTGATCATTGACCTGCACGCGGAAGCCACGGCAGAAAAACAGGCTTTGGCTTGGCATCTGGACGGCCAGGTCAGCGCTGTGATCGGCACTCATACTCACGTACAGACGGCGGATGAGCGGATTCTGCCCCTGGGAACGGCATATATTACGGATGCCGGGATGACCGGCCCTTTTGATTCGGTCATCGGCATGGATACCCAGGTGGCGCTCAAGCGCTTTATCCGCCAGATTCCAGAAAAATACCGTCCGGCGACCAGCAACAATCGGTTGAACGGCGTGTTGCTGGAGATCGACGCCGCCAGCGGAAGAGCGATCAGAATCAGCAGGGTGAATCTACCCTAGTCCTTTACGTCGGTCTCATGCAGCACGGGGCCTTCGCATGCAGGCAGGAACGCGAACATGGCAAAGATCATCGACGGCAATCGCATCGCCCGACAGATTCATCAGGAGATCGAGGCACAGGTTCGTGCCTTGCGAAGCAAAGGGGTGCAACCCTGCCTGGCGGTGGTGCTGGTGGGCGAGGATCCTGCGTCGCAAGTTTATGTCGGAAGGAAACAGAAGGCCTGTGAGCAGTTCGGCATCGCCTCGCACACGCTGCGGCGCGGAGCGGATTTTTCCGAACGCGACTTGTTGCAGCTGATCGCCGAGTTGAATGCTGATTCATCCGTGCATGGCATTCTGGTGCAACTTCCTTTGCCCGGCGCTCTTTCGTCGTCACGGGTGATCCAAGCCATTTCGCCGGAAAAGGACGTCGATGGATTTCATCCGGTGAATCGCGGCAAGCTGGCGGCCGGCGAGGAATGCTATGCGCCCTGCACGCCCGCGGGCATTCAAGAGATGCTGATCCGTGAAGGGATTGACACAGCGGGCAAACATGTCGTCATTGTCGGGCGCAGCGGCATCGTCGGCATGCCACTGGCAGTCATGCTGGCGCAAAAAAAGCCGGGCGCCAACGCCACCGTCACAGTGTGTCACACTGCTACCCGCGATCTCGGTTACCACACCCGGCAGGCGGAAATCCTCATCGTCGCTTCGGGCAAAGCCGGTACGATCACGGCTGAGATGGTGCAGGAGGGATGCGTGGTCATCGATGTCGGTGTTAACCGGGTTGCCGATCCTTCTCATCCCAAAGGGTATCGGCTGGTCGGCGATGTTGATTTTGCAGCTGTCGAGAAGAAAGCAGCAGCCATTTCACCGGTTCCCGGCGGCGTCGGGCCGATGACCATCGCCATGCTGCTGAAAAATACGCTGCAGGCTGCACGAAAGCAGTCAGCAGGCGATTTGTAATTCACACGATTCACCTAATGCGCCAGTAGCTCAACTGGACAGAGCGTTGGCCTCCGGAGCCAAAGGTTATGGGTTCGACTCCCCTCTGGCGTACAAACTTCTTTAAAGCCCTGAAATAGTCACTTTTACGCAACTGATGTTGGACAGTATGACAGCTTCAGAGTCATTAAAGACCTACACTGTGACCTTCGATACCGCCGAATTGGCGAAAAGCTATCCTCAAGTTCATTTCAAGACCGGGCAAAACCTCACAGAACTCTTTCAACTGCTTAAAGAAAAGTATCGTGGACAGGCCTTTCGCATAGACGTCAAGGAAGCGGAAGGACAAAAGATCGTATTGACCTGGTATCAGCAGCGCCCCAGTGCAGAGGCGGAAAGTCTGAATAAAGAGGCCTTGTCATTGGCCCGCGCCAGGGCTTATGACAAAGCCGTTGTGCTGTGGCGAAAAGCCCTTGAGATGAACCCGGACGAGCCGGATTATTATTATAATCTGGCCCTGGTGAACCTGGAGATGAAGAATTTAAATCAGGGATTGGAGCTGTGCCTGGATACCCTGCGCGTCTGTCCTGTCTACGTGCGTGCCTATTTCGTTTTGGGAAGCATCTATTCTAAAATTCGCCAGTTTCAGCAATCCATTCACTTTTTACGTGAAGGATTGCTCCTGCAAAACAGCAATATTTTAGCATTGGTCAATTTGGCGGCTGTTCACAGCATTGAAAAGAACTATCCAGAGGCCATACGCATGTTTGAGCGGGTGATCTCTTTGTCGCCCAAAGAGCCGCGGGCCTATTTGGGCCTGGGCAAAGTGTACTTGGCGCAGAACGATGCGGATAATGCCTCCAGATGTTTCAAGGCGGTGATCAAATTGGATCCCAGCGGTAATTTGGGCGAGATTGCACGGAAATCTTTGCGTGCGTTTACACCCGCTGAGCAGCACAGCGCTGCTGAAAGCCGTACAATGACTGCAGCGATCGAGATGAACGACGAGAACATCGAAGAGTTATATGCTGAAGGTTTTCAGTCTTTTATAAAAGGTGATTACGATGCGGCCATCATGGCCTACAAGAAATATCTTGGGGTCAAGCCGGCAGAGTCCGACGTTTGGGCGTCGCTGGCGTCCTGTCAGCTGCGCACCGGCCGGATCAAGGAAGCCGCGGACTCGATACGGCGTGCCATCGCCATAGCGCCGAACAAGCCGGCGCTGTTCAAACAGGCGGCGATCATCTATGATGCTTCGCAGATGCCGGCGGAAACGGCTGAGGCGGCGCAAAAGGCGATTGATCTGGGCAAAGACGACAGCGTAACGCTTACGCTGCTGGGCAAGAGTCACACGCTGGAGGGCAAGCATCAGGAGGCGGTGAAATTCCTTCAGGAGGCCATCAAACTAAATCCCAGCAACATCAATGCGCGATTTCACTATGCGTTGTCTTTAAAGGCGTTGGGACAGAGCGATACCGCACGACAGCAGTTGGAGGAGATTCTGTGGGTCAAGACAGAATCTCCTTTGAAAGAAAGAGCCAAACAAGAGCTGCAGATACCTTGAAGGTGAATCTGCAGAGGGTCAATTCTGCATAATATTAGTTATGTCAAGTTTAAAGCGTGAATCCTCCCTTTTAAGCACAATCCCCATGCAACCCTACCTATGCCTTTTGCCTGATCGCCTCTCATAATAAATCCTGCAGCGCAGGATCCATTATCCTCTGAGCAACATTGTATGTCTCTTTTACTCAAAAAAAAGCCCGGAACATCTCTGTCCGGGCGTGAATGCGTACAAACACATCTCCGACCTATTTAATCACGAGACTCACCAGCTTTTTCGGCACCACAAACGATTTGACGATGGTTTTTCCCTCAACATAGGTCTTGATTTTTGCATCTTTCAGCGCCTCGGCAATGACCTGCTGATCCGCCATATCGGC
>JAKJDB010000775.1 GCA_022706175.1 Candidatus Zhuqueibacterota bacterium
AGCCGCTGCTGAATGCTCTGCTCCATCTCTTTCTGCAGCGCCTGAAACGCTTCATCGATGGCGTCGCGGGATCGGCACTGCTGATAAATGGTCAGAATCCGGCGTTCAAAATCCACCCCAGATTCAATGTTGCCGAGAATCTCATCCGAGGCGCCGAACACGCCGTTGAACAGGTTGAATTTGTCGGTGAGCAGCTCATAGACGCGCTGATCCGCCAGATTGCGTTCGTTGAGAAAGTTGATCACCACCACATCGAATTTTTGACCGTAGCGGTGGCAGCGGCCGATACGCTGCTCGATGCGCTGGGGATTCCAGGGCAGGTCATAGTTGATCACCAGCGAACAGAACTGCAGGTTCAACCCTTCCGCCGCCGCTTCGGTGGCGATCATGATGTCGGCCGAATCGCGGAAATGCTCCAACAGCGCAGTGCGCATATCCACCGCCCGGTTTCCAGAAGAACGGCCGCTGTCTTTGTTGCGCTCCAGCCAATCGGCATAGATGGCGTTGGCGGTCTGGTCGTTATTGGCGCCGTTGAACAGCACGAAACGGCCGTCATAGCCGTGCCGGCTCAAAAAATCGGCGATGAAGGACTGGGTGCGCCGGGATTCGGTAAAAATTAAAGCCTTGCGCCGAGCCCCCATCTTGTCCAGTTCCGCAAAGCCCGCCTCCAGGGCCTGCAACAGCTTGTCCGCCTTCGCCTCTCCGGGTATGGAGATGGCCTTTTGCAACAGCCGATCGATCTGGCGGATCTCCTCCTGCAAACGCACCGGATCGATGGGCTCGCCGTTCTTATCCAGCTCCTCTTCGCTCTCCTCAAGGAAATCCGCTTCGATCTCTTCGGAACGGATAAAGTGGCCGATAAAATCATCCGATCCGCCGAATCCATTGGCCAGGTTTTCCAAACGGACCTTGATGGCCACCAGAGTGCCGATTACAGCATGAATGGAGGAAGCCAGCAGTTTATGCAGAATCAACGCCATGAGGTGGCTCTGCTGTTTCGGCACCGCATAAACGACCTCCTGGCGGAGAAACTCGGTCAGCGCATCATGAAGGGATTGCTCCTCATCGTTGGGATGAAACGGCAGGGTCATGGCCCGCCGTTCCGTGTACTTGACATATTCGGAGACCTGATTGCGCAGCGTCCGCTTGCAGAACAACGAGAGCCGGTGCTGCAACTCGCTGTAATCGCCCTCCAACCCGGCCATCTGATTGCGAAAGGCCTGCAGATCGCCGAAGAGATGCTCGTCGATCAGCGAGGCCAGACCAAAGAGTTCGGTCAGCGAATTCTGCAACGGCGTGGCGGTGAGCAATACCTTGCGCCGGCCTTCCAACGCCCAACGGATCTCCTGAGCCATCTTGTTCGAGGCCTGAAAGACGTTGCGCAGCTTGTGCGCCTCGTCGATCACCACCAGGTCCCAGGGCATGGTGCGAATCTGAGTGCTCTTGCGGCTGGCGAAATGGATGGAGGTGAGCAACACCTGCGGCTGATCAAACGGATTGCTGAGACCGCGCAGCTGCGCCTCGCGGTACGATGCCGCGTCGAGGATCATGTTGGGCAGGTGGAACTTTTCCTGCAACTCCAGGCTCCACTGCTTGCGCAGCGAGGCCGGACAGATGACCAGCAGGCGTCGCTTGCGCTCTGCCCAGAACTGGCACAGCAAAAGACCCGCTTCGATGGTTTTGCCCAGCCCCACCTCATCGGCCAACAGCACGCCTTTGGAAAAAGGCGAACGCAAAGCAAAAAGAGCAGCGTCGATCTGGTGCGGGTTCAAATCCACACAGGCATCAAAGAGCGAAGATGAAATCTTTTTAACGGTATCGCCGCTGTGATGGCGGGTCAATTCGTAGGCGAAATATTTAGCGTGATACGGAGTCGACATGGTTCCTTGAGCAATACGGTAAATAGGGATGAAGCGATCTGATAACGGCAACGGACAACCGTGAGGGCGTCCAGAGCTTGCACGTGACGCACCGGCGGCAAAGACATCATTCCTCCGGCTCGATCATTCTCCATTCGTGCACTCCGGCCGACCAGTGATCCTGCAGCTTGACCAGCAAGCGCAGCTCTGTGGTGGCAATCGGAGAGAACGTAATGGAGTTCCAGCCATCGAGGAGAAC
>JAKJDB010000776.1 GCA_022706175.1 Candidatus Zhuqueibacterota bacterium
TGCTGATCCATGCGACGCCGCAGCGAATCCGCGATGAGGTGTTTCGCTTGCGTGATATCCTTGGTCCCTCCTGGATCATCAGCCCCAGCCACGAGGCGCTGTTGCCCAATGTGCCGCCGAAAAACGTCGCTGCCATGGCGGAAGCGGCGCTCACCACCTGAACGTTGCCCTTGCCTTCGTAAATGATTTTTCGTATTTTAGGATCATAATCTCATTGAGGATGAATAAGGGAATCCCTCGATGACGCCGATGCTGGCCTCGCCTCGTCGGGCTGTTGCAGGGCAGTGGAATCGATAGGACTATGAAAATTTTATATGTCGCCGGCCGTGAAGCCGGCTATTCGCGGACCCGGATCGTGCTCAAGGCGTTGCAGCGACAGGGAGTGCAGGTGGTCGGCTGCTTTCCGCCGGATCGCTCGTTCAAACACTATCCCAGGCTGCTATGGCGCACGCTGAGAACCGCACCATCCTGTGATCTGGTGCTGGTGGGTTTTTACGGACAGCTGTTGCTCCCGGCAATCCGTTTGCTCACACGCAAGCCCATCCTCTTCGACATGTACATCACCACCTATGACACCATGGTCTTTGACCGGGCCAAAGCTCGGCCCGGTTCCTGGAAAGCGCGGTTGTACGGTTTAAGCGATTGGCTGTCCTATCTGGCAGCCAACCACTCGGTGCTGGAGACGCAAAGCCACATCGACTTTTTTTGCAACGTGTTCCGAGTCGATGGCCACAAGCTGTCGCGGATCTTTCTCGCCGTGGACGATGAGGTGATACACCCCAGGCCCCAGCGCAAGAACACGACTAAATTTCTTGTCCATTTTCATGGCGAGTACGCACCGTTTCACGGTATCCCGTATATATTAAAGGCGGCTGAACTGCTGGAGAACGAGCCGGTTCACTTTCAGATCATCGGCCGAGGCATCACCTACGAAGCGGATCAGAAACTGGCGCGGGATCTGGGATTGAGCAACGTAACCTTTTACGATCCAGTGCCCTATGAAAAGCTGGCCGATCTTATGGCTGCGGCCGATGTCTGTTTGGGCATATTCGGCGACAACGACCGAGTGCTGCGCGTCACCACCAATAAAGTGGTCGAAGCCATGGCCATGGCCAAACCGCTGATCACGGCGCGCAATGAGCCGGTCCAGGAGCTGCTTCGGCATGAGCAGAGCGCTCTGCTCATCGAACGGGCCAATCCCAAGGCCCTTGCCGACGCGATCCTCAGACTGGCGCAGGATTCGGCTTTGGCTGCCAGGATCAGCCAGAACGCCTACGCGATTTTTCAACAAAACTGCACCATAGAACAGCTGGGCCTCCAGCTCGTGCGGATCATGGAAGGAATGGTTAAAAAATGAATGTGCCTTTCACAGAGCTCAAGGGTAAAAAAACTCTTATCACCGGCGGACTGGGATTTATCGGCAGCAACATCGCCCAGCAATTGGTCGCGTTGGGCGCAAAGGTGACCATCTATGACGCCTGTCTGGATCCCTATGGGTGGAATGATGCCAATATCGCCGAAATCGCCGAGGAGGTGGAGGTCATTCGCGGGGACGTCCGCGATTACGACAGGGTGGCGCCTCTGGTCAAACGGCACGAGCTGATCTTTCACATGGCGGCGCAGGTGGGACGAGAAATCTCCATGAGCGACCCGCAACTGGACACGGACATCAACTGCACCGGCACTCTGAATCTGTGCCGGGCAGTTGAAAAAACCAATCGCGACGTTAAGGTGATCTATGCCGGCAGCCGGGGCCAGATCGGCGAACCGGTCTATCTGCCGGTGGACGAGGATCATCCCACGCTGCCCACGGACATCTATGGCATCAACAAGCTGGCGGCGGAGAAATATCTGCTCCTGTACGGCAAAGTGTACGGCTTTAACGCCGTCTCCCTGCGTCTCAACAATGTCTATGGACCGCGCTGCCAGATGCGGCACTGCTTTTACGGCATTCTCAACTGGTTCATCCGCAACGCCATGGAGAACAAGCCGATCACCGTGTACGGCGACGGCCTGCAGACGCGGGATTACATCTATGTCGACGATGTGGTGCGGGCGTTTTTAGCCGCCGCGGTAAACCCTGCGGCCAACGGGAACATCTACATGATCGGCTCGGGC
>JAKJDB010000777.1 GCA_022706175.1 Candidatus Zhuqueibacterota bacterium
ATCGCGGCTGTGGATCAAGGATGTGATCGAGAACGAAGGATTTGAACCCGCCCCGCTGATGGTGCTCTACCACTGCAACATCGGTTTTCCCGTTGTCAGCGAGCATTCAGAGTTGATCGCAGTGGTCAATGCCATGGAGCCTCGCGATGAGGAGGCGGAAAAAGGCGCTGACGATTTCGAGCAATTCGAAGCTCCCACGCCGGACTATGCGGAGCAGTGTTTTTTCATCGATCACGATGTGGATGAAAAAGGCATGGTCAACGTCGGATTGGTGAACCGTGTGTTCAACAACAACCAGGGACTGGGCGTCTATCTCTGTTATCCCAAAGAAGAATTGCCGCTTTACACAGAATGGAAGATGATGGGCGAACAGGCTTATGTCGTGGGCATGGAACCCGGCAATTGTCACCCGGAAGGCCGGCGCAGCGCGCGCGAACGCGGCGCGCTGCGGGTGTTGGAACCGGGACAGAGCCAGACTTTTCATCTCGAGATCGGCGTACTGCCGGGAAATCAGGAAATACGTTCGTTCGAAGCCAAGCTGCGCGGCAATGGTGTTTAGGCCTTCATCCGGCCGCATGCCTTTTTGGCGCGCGACTGGGTCAACGACCGACCGGAGTTTGGCTGTAATCCAACTCCGTGCCGAACAGGCTGTGGGGGATGACGAACACTACCAGGGTTACGGCCGCTGCGATCAGAATCCAGCGTTTTGGGTGTGGTGATTTGTACATTGCCCAAAGCGCCGCCAGCCAGCCGATCAGAGCGATGAGTGTTTTGTTGTCCGTCAAGTCGTAGCCAAACGGGAATCCGGTCCACAGATCGCCAAAGGCGTACTCTTGCACCAGTGGACCGAAGATCATGCCGCCGAGGATGAGCAGACCGACCGTCCACCAGACATAGGCGCGCAGGCATCGTGAGCCGGTTAAAGCGGCCAGAGCGGTGCGGGTCGAAAGCAGCATGGCGGCGAACATGAACAGGATATGGGGCAGCAATGCCCAGGCCGGCACCGCACCCTTGAAGCGGGTGGTGATGTGGCTGTCAGCCGGAATCCGCACAATTTCCTGTCCTTTTTTGACCTCCAGATAATACTCCAGCTTGCCCCCCGGTGGTTGGTGCGGCAGGCTGGAGACCAGCGCATCTCCCTGCCGGCTCATTGGTTTGCGCGTCCAATCATCCGTAGAGTTGAGCCGGCGGTAAACCAGCACGGCGTACACCGCTGAATCGGCCGCCTGCAGGAACACCGGTTGATCGCCGACATCGTGGCTGCGCAGCAACTTGTACCGGATCAGGGAGCCGGCCAAATCAGCCTGTCCGGCCGTGGGATGGGTGGGACCGGTTTTCCTTTGATAATAGGCTGAAGCGACTGTAAACAACAGGGCCAAAATCCACATCATCAGGTTGCGCACCATGTCTTTTCTCCCTTACCCCCTCGGAACTTTGCTTGATCTTTGTTCGTTTTTATGATGAACTTGCGTATGGAATAGCGGCCGTTTCGCTTTTGTTCCTTACCATAGATTGCGGCGTGGGGAGAATTAATGAATTATGGGGTCAAATTCAACCTTTTTTTTCTCAGTATTATCCGTGCATCCACCTGATGGAACGGTTTTTTAGGAGTAACCTATGAAAAAACTGCTGGCGATGCTGCTGGTCACAGTCTTATGCTTGAGTATGCCCGATGCAACCTTTGGCCAGTATTTCGGCAAGAACAAGGTGCAATACAGCAAGTTCAACTGGTTGTACCTTCAGACCGAGCATTTTGACATCTATTTCACCGAGGGCGGAAATTCGGTTGCCACCTTTGTCGGGCAGGTGGCGGAGGAGTGTTACCAGTCGTTGCGCCGCTCTTTCCGCTATGAGCTGCAGGATCGCATCAAGGTGATTGTGCACAACAGCCACAATGATTTTCAACAGACCAATGTGGACCTGTCTCCCCCGGAAGAGTCGGTGGGCGGCTTTACCGAGTTTTTCAAGAACAGGGTGGTATTGCCCTATGAAGGGGAATGGGAAAAGTTCCGGCACGTGATCCATCATGAGCTGACGCATGCGGTCATGTTGCAGATGGTTTACGGCGCCGGCGTGCAGTCCATCATCACCGGCCTGACG
>JAKJDB010000051.1 GCA_022706175.1 Candidatus Zhuqueibacterota bacterium
GCGCGGCCTGAAGGGGTCGCCCCATGCCCGCGACCGGTTGGCTTACTCGTTCATCAACGCTTCCACTGTTTCCGCCATGCGCTCCCAGGAAAACTCTTTTTTCGCCTCTGCCACATTGCCGGTGAACTCGGTCTCGCGTTTTTCGCGATAATACCGAAGAAGCGCTTGGGCAAAAGCGGCGCTGTCATTGGCCGGCACAACGAATCCGGTGCGGCCGTCGTGAACCACTTCCGGCAGTCCGCCCACATCCGTGGCGATCACCGGTTTGTCATAATGATAGCAGATCTGTACAATGCCGCTCTGTGTGGCCGACAGATAGGGCAGGGCGACCACATCGCTGGCCGCGTAATACAGCCCCACCTGATCGTTGGGGATGTATTGGTCGAGCACGGTCACAGTCTCTTGCAAACCCAGGCGATCGATCTGTTCGAGATATTTGTTTTTTTCGTCGTAGAATTCGCCGGCCACCAGCAGATGCAGGTCCATTTGTTTGCGCACGATCTGCATCGAGTCCAGCAGCATGTGCAGCCCTTTGTAGGGTCTGATATAGCCGAAGAAAAGCACGGTGGGGCGATCAGGCAGGCCCAGTCGCTCCCGTGCCTCTGCTTTGCTGTAGCGTCCCTGAAAAAATTCGTACACCGGATGCTGGACCAGGCGGTAGCGCGCCTGCGGCAACAGATGGAGCAGGTCTTTTTCCACTGAGGCGGACATGACGATGTAGCGATCGTCCTTGCGCAAAGCGTATCGAGTCAACAGGCGGTCGCCCGGTCGTTTTTCATGCGGCACCACGTTGTCGCAGATGAACAGCACGCGGGTGGTGCGGCGCCGGCGCGCGATGCGGCTGATGGTTCCAAAGGCCGGGGCGAAGAACGGCAGCCAGTACTTGAAGATGACTAGATCCGGATCGAGACGGCGGACGCGCAGTCCCACTTGAATCCAGGAAAAGGGATTGATCGAATCCAGCACAGGCTGGCTGGGCGTGTTCAACGGATCCGGTCCGGTCTCCAGCTGAGTTTTGCCCGGGAACAGCAGGGAGGGATATTGCCGGCTGAATGAAAAGAGCGTGACGGTGTGGCCGCGCAGCTGCAGGGTTCTGAACAGCAGGCCTATGAAATGAGCGATGCCGCCGCGATGCGGATAGGCTGTGCCGATAATAACGATCTTCATGATGGCCGGTCAGGTGGTTAAGGGTAACAGACGCGTGCAGGATGCAAACACGGTGTCGACGTGCAGATACTGCATACAGTTGTTGGGGCATTCCGCGGCATAGTAACACGTGCAGTCAAAATCCGGGTGCAGGATTTCTCCCAGGCCGTACAATTCGAATTCGTGGGCATTGAAGGTGTTGTTGAACAGCACAATTTTTTTGTTCAAGCCGATGGCGATGTGGGTGGCCATGGTCACAGCGGTGACCACCAGATCGCATTGTTGCACCAGGTTGATAAAGCGCTGCAGGGGGAAATGGCCGAAATAGCGCGCACCGCTTTGCTGCGCCAAGCGGGTGTTTTTTTCATGCTCCTGGCTTCCGCCCAGCAGGATCACCTCATAGCCGCTCTGCAGCAGGCGCTGCGCCAGCCGGCGCCAGTTCTCCTCGGCCCACAGCCGGGAGGTCCAGCGGCCGCCGCAACCGGTGTTGAGGCCGATGACCGGCCGGGCGTGGTCGATCTCCCACGGGTGGCCGGTCTCACCGGGATCGAGGATGTACTTTTCACCCTGAAACACATAGCCGGCGATCTCGAACAGCTCCTGCAGATAGCTTTTGCTCACCGCCTTGCTCAGATCGTCGAACAGGCCGGTCATGAATTTCTCCGTCGCCCGTTCGTCCGCCGGCCACGGATGACCGTCCTGAAGGATAAAACCCCGTTTTTCTTTTGCCGTTACCGCAGCGGCCAGACTGCACGCGTCCAGGTCTTTGTCGAGGTTGATGAGCAGATCAAAGGCCGTCTGCAGCGCCACGCTGCAGCCCGGCGCATCAAAGCGGAGCACGTGATCGACCTGTTTCGGCACCACCTCCGAAGTGTGGGTGATCCAGTAGATCTTGGCCTTTGGGAACTGTTTTTTCAACGGATGGAGCAGCGGAGTAGTGCGGATCACGTCGCCGATGGCGCCGAGTTTGATGATGAGAATGCGCTCCTGTGTGGGCTCATAGTAACCGCAGGAGGAACAGTGAACGCCGTGCTGTTTATGCGGCCGGCATGGCACGTGGCCGCGAAAATGGCGGCAATCGACGCGCAAGGATGTGAGCGATTCGGGCATGAGCGGTCAGAACCTCAGGTGATGGAAAAAGAGGCCGGCAGCTGTTGCGGCAACGAAGACTGACAGCCCAGACATTTTTTGATCAGAAAAGCGTCTGACTCGGTGCGCTGCGAGGTGATCATTTCGCCCAGCAGGCCGATGGAAAAGAACTGAATGCCGACGATGATCAGAAGCACGCCCAGGAACAGAAGCGGGCGGTTGCTGAGATAGATGTGCTGGACCAGCCGTTGATAGGCCAGCACCACCAAGATCACCGAGCCGGCGCCAAAGGTGGTAAGACCGAGCAGCCCGAACAGGTGCAGGGGGCGCATGCGGTAGCGCGTCAGAAAGGTGATGGTGAGCAGGTCGAAAGCGCCGCGGGTAAAACGGGTCATGCCGAATTTGGACACGCCGTGCCGGCGCGGCCGATGGCGCACGGGAATCTCGGCGACACGGAAGCCGTTGCGATGGGCGATGACCGGCAGGTAGCGGTGCAGATCGCCGTAGACGCGGATGGTTTTGATCACTTCGCGGCGATACATCTTGAGGCCGCAGTTGAAATCGTGCAGCCGGATGCCGCTGAACAGGCTGGTGAAAAAATTGTACACTTTGGAGGTGATGCGTTTGATGAACGGGTCGTGGCGGATTTTTTTCCACCCGGAGACCAGATCATACCCGCTCAAGATTTTTTCGTACAACGAGGGGATCTCCTCCGGATCGTCCTGCAAATCGGCATCCATGGTGACGACGAAACGGCCGCGGCAGGCCATAAAGCCCGCGGCCAGTGCGGCGGATTTGCCATAGTTGTGCAGAAATTGGATCAGTTTGACGCGATCATCGCGGCTGTTCAAACGCTCGATGATCTCCGCTGAGGCGTCGGTGGAGCCGTCGTCGATAAACAGGATCTCGTAAGAATGGCCCATGCGCTCCATCACGGAGCGGATTTGCTCGTAGAGCTCCTGCAGCGAATCCTGTTCGTTGAGCAGGGGAACGATCAGCGAAAACATGACAAAATCGGAGGAAGCGGTATGGGGCATACGGCGCTATTCCTTTAATTCGATGCGCTGGACGTTGGCGGGCAAGGAGAACGAAAGATGTTTCATGATCACTTTATCATTGACCGCCAGATGGTTGTAGAAAAGCCCGACCGCCCGGTTCTCGCCGGGCTGCTGCAGCCGAATGGTCTGCGGCAACAAAAGGTTTTTCTTCCGGGTAAACCGGTCAAAAGTTTTGCTCCACAGCAAAACGCCCTGGGAATCATGCGCCTGGGTTTCCCGGATTGCGCCGGTGGACGGATCGTAGCGGTAACGGAGGCGGAGCGAATCACGCGCACCGGCGATCAGCCAATCACGGTCGATCCGGGTGAAGGCCAGCGGCGCGAACCGGGAGAGATCCTCCTGGCCGAACAGCAGCGGCATCAGCTCGTCGTACCGCATCTCCACAGAAAGAAATTCGTCCAGCGGCAGCGCCGCCACATCGCCATAGTAGCAGAGGTTCATCCTCGGCATAAACAGCACGAACCGGTTCGCGGCGATGAACAGGCGGCCGACATCGATGCCAAAGGCGGCCTCCACTTTGATGTAGAGCGAATCCGGTTTGCGAAACCAGATGTGGGCGTTGGCGGTGTAAGACGCCTCGGGCGATTCGACGGTCAGGATCGCCTGTCCGTTGAGCGTTTGCAGCGCCCGATCATTGGCCTCGAGGCGCTGCTGAATATTCTCCAGCGTTGGTGCGGATGCGGAACCCTTGTCCGCCGGAGGCCGATGGCTGCAGTGAAGCAATAACACCGCGGCCAGAGGGCCGCCTATACGTCGTCGAAGGTTCAAGGCCTACTGGGTCGCTTTCCTGTATTTCTCTTTGGCCTCGGTTCTGCTTTCATCCAGCTGCAGGGATTTGAGCCAGAACGATCGCGCCTCATCTATCATTCCCAATTTCTCATACACATCGCCGAGATGTTCCGCCACTTCAGCGGAATCGTCGCGCAGTTTGAATGAGCGTTCAATATACTCGCGTGCACGCTCCAGTTCGCCCATCTGAAAATAGATCCAGCCCACGGTGTCGAGATAGGCGCCGTTGTCCGGCTCCAACTGGATGGCCTTGAGCGAAAGGTCCAGGGCCTCCTGAAGGCGGATTTTACGCACCGCCAGATGATAGGCGTAGTTGTTCAGCACCACCGCGAGGTCCGGCCGCTGCTTGACCATGATCTTGTACAACTGTTCCGCGCGCTCCGGATTCCGCACTTCATCGTACGCGGCGGAGAGCGCCAGCATGGTCTGCATGCTCTGTGGTTCGGTTTTCAGCGCCTTTTCATAGAATGGAATGGCTTCATTGGTTTTGCGTTGCCGCGAAAGGATCAGGCCCACATAATAGTTGATCTCCGGCTCTTCCGGAAACAGCTGCAGGGCGCGGGAGAAATTATCCGCCGCCAATTTGAGCGAATCCATCTGTAAAAAATTGACGCCGCGCAGGGTCCACAATCCCGGCAGATCGCTGCGCAACTCGACGACCTTGTCAAAGAGCGGACGCGCTTTTGCGTGTTGCGCTTTCACCAGATGCATCCGCGCCAGGGTGAACGGCGCCCGCCAGTCATCGGCGTGGCTCTGATTCAGCGCTTCCGCGGTCTGCAGCGCCTGCAGGGTATCCCCTTTTTGCATCAAAAGATTGGCGATGGTCACCCGGGCGCCCACATAGGTGCTGTCGTTGTCCTGCAGCGCCTTGTACAAGTCGATGGCCTGGTCCCATTTTTTTTCGTTCACATAAAGGTCGCGCAGCCGCTGCCGCACCTCGAGAAATCCCGGATTCCGCTGCAGCGTTTCCTCATACAAGATTTTTTCCGCTGTGGTGTCGCGGTTGAAATGGTGCAGAGCGCCCAACGCCAGGTGGGCGCGTTCGCTTTTCGCATGCTGCTGGACCACCTGGCTCAGCCAGCTGTATGCGGCCGCGGTATCCCCTTTGATGAAATAATATTGTCCCAGCTGCAGTTTATCGGTGAGGTTGGTCGAATCCCTGGCGACCAGCCCCTGGTAAATCGCGATCGCCTCATCATAGCGCTTGCCGCTTTCGAGCAGATTTTTCATTTCCGCCCGGGCGTCATCGAACCGGTTGTTCTGCTCCAGCGCTTTGCGGTACCAGTCGATTGCCGCGGTGGTGTCCTTTTGTTGCTTTGCCACAGCGGCCAGGGCCAGATAACCCGGCTGATAATCAGGAAAAGTCCGGTGCACCTCCTCATAGATGGCAGTGGCCTGGGTCAGGGCGCGGTTCTGCAACAACAGGTTGCCGATGCGCAGCCGGTAATCCGGATCTTCCAGTCCGCTCTCCACCATTTTTTTGTACGACGCATAGGCTTTTTCCGGATGGCGATTGATGACCTGCAGGGTGGTCAGGTTATAGATGGATTCCAGATCCCCAGGGCTGAGCCTGACGATCTCTTCATACGCCTGCATCGCCTCACGGAAGCGGCGCTGCTTTTCATAGCTGGCGGCGATCAACTCCAGGGCGGCAAGGTTGTGCGGATCCAGACTCTGCACTTTTTTCGCCATACGGATGGCGGAACTGGTCTCATCGAGGATGAAATAGTTCTCTGCGATCGCCAGATAAATGCCCGGCGACGTGGTGTCGATCTCGCTAGCCTGGTGATAAGACACCAGTGCGTTCTTGGGCTGGCCCAGCAGATCCTCGATGGCGCCGTTAATCATGTGGCTCATGGCCTCATGGTTATAAACGCGAGGCATCGGTTTGGACCTGGAAAGCTTGGGGCCGGAGCTGCAGCTCAGCAGCAGCGTCAGCGCCAGAAGAAGGATTTTTTTCATACGAATAAATGCGCTTTATATTAGGTGAAAATTAAATTTATCAGATTTTTTCCTGAATCACAAGGGAAAAATCCCCCTGCCAGGTGGCCGGCCGCAGGGTTTTGAACCCGCCGGGCGGCCCAGGAGTTCCACCTGTAACTTTCGGCGCGGTCATCCGTTCTATCATTAAACGACCGCGCCCTTGATCAAAGCCGAGAATGAAAGCGCTGCGCTTTAAAATTTTGCTGCATGCCTATGAGCGAAAGATTTTCACCTATGCCCTTTATTTTCTGGGCAATCGGGCGGATGCCCAGGACGCCAGCCAGGAGGTTCTGCTGCGCGTCTGGCGTCATCTGGACGAACTGCAGTGGGATGCGGCAGGGCCATGGATCATGCGGATCACCCGTAATTTGTGCCTGGATATGATCCGCAAGCGCAAACACCGTGCTGGTCTGTCCGACGAGGACGCCGTGGTGCTCAACGAACCCAGTCGCGACCCGGCGCATGATCCGCTGGAAACCACACATCGCCTCCTGATGCAAGAGAAGATCAGCGAAGCCTTGCTTCGTCTGCCGGAAATACAGCGCAGCGCCGTCATTTTGCGCGATGTGCAGGATCTGTCCTATAACCAGATCAGCGATATTTTGCAAATCCCGCTCAATTCGGTCAAGGTCTATATTCTGCGCGGCCGGCAGGCGTTGAGAAAAATCATATCCCAACAGTATCGGGGTGAGATGGAACATGTCAGAAGAACGTAAAGAAGCGTGCGACCGCCTGGCGGATGAGCTGATGCAGCGGGCTTTCGGCGAGCTCCGCCGGCGCAGGCTGGCCAAGCACATGCAGCAATGCCCGCACTGCCAGGCAGAGTATCAAGACTTGAGCTCCCTTGCCAAGGGATTGGCCGCTTTGCCACGCGAGCACGCCCCGCTAGCGCTCCTGGAGCAGGTGCGCAGCAAGAGCCTGGGGTCGCCGATACAGCGGCGCAGCACGATTCGGGTATGGGTCACGGCCGTTGTGGCCGTCCTTCTGGTGAGCCTGGCGCTGTTCCGATTTGCCGGCCGGCCGGCGCCGGCCGCTTACTCGGCGGAGGAGATCGCCCGCGCCAGAGCGCAAGTGCAGATGGCGATGGGCATCTGGGGCAAGGCGATGGCCGATACGCGAACCATCATCGACCAACAGAAACCGTCCGGTTCGCTCAACCGTTCGATCCATCGCAGTCTGGCTCTGGCCTTAAAACCGTTTACAACCGGAGAATGAAATGAAACGATCGTTGGTGTTTTCAATTCTGCTGACGGCCTGGGCCTGCGGCGCCATGCAAGAGGAAGATGTCACTCGGATGCCCGGCTATGTCGATCTCAGCCAATTCCTGAACAAGGATAAAGACCTGACCACCGAAGTGGAGCTATCCAATCCCTTGCTTTCCCTGGTGGCCGGTGCAACCGCTCAGGAGGATGCAGACCTGTCGCGAATGCTTCAAGTGATCAAGCTGATCAAGGTCTACAGCTTTGACGTCAAGCCCAATGAATTGGCTGCCCTGAGCGAACGGATTCAATCCGCCGACGCCGGATTGATCAAAGCCCGCTGGGAACGGTTCGTCAAAGTGCGGGAGGGCAAAGAACTCACCACCGTCTATTTGAAAAGGGACAAGGAGCAGGTGGTTGGCCTGGCGCTGTTGTCCGTGGATGAGAATGAAGCGGCTTTTATCAACATCGTCGGCGCCATCGATCTCAAGGCGATGAACAAGTTGGGTGAAAAGTTCAACATCCCCAAGCTGGACTCTCTGAGTTCATCCGGGAACAAACCCTAGTCTGGAAGCAGAGCGCTGCTGCGATCCCAAACAAAGGCGGTCAGCGCAGCAACAGCACTTTTTGTCCGGCTGTGATTTCGTTCATGCGCACACGGACAAAATAGATGCCGCTGGCCACGCTTACTCCGCTGTCGTTGCGGCCGTCCCAGTTGATGTAGTGGGAACCGTTGCCAAGGCGGCCAAGCGGAGTGCGGCGTACGCATTCGCCGCGTAGGTTTAAAATGTCAACAGAAACGGTCGCCGTTTCGGCAAGATCGAAACGCAGCCGCGTTGTGGCGTTAAAGGGATTGGGGTAGAGTGGGTGCAGCACAAACGCCGCCGGCTGCTCTGCCCGGACCATCGTCTCCTGAGAGAAAGAGACGCGGCCGTCTGCATCCATTGTTTTTAACCGGTAGCAGTAATCGCCCGGCGCAAGCAGCGTGTCCTGAAAGCTGTAGCAGGGCATCGATGCCGAGGCCTCGGCCGGGGCGATATATCCGCGCTCCTCATAGGATCCTGCACCCTTGCGTTGAATCCAATATCCGCGCAGCCTGCCTTCCCCATCATTCCTCCATGTCAGCCGAACCAAAAATCCATTAAGCAGTTCAGCCGCCAATCCAGTTGCTTCAACGCTGGTGCTCATGCCGGCCGAGAACTCGGAGGTGTTGCCCTCTGCATCCATGCACAAAGCATTTAAAAGCCAGCCCTCCGGCAGCGAGCCGGACCAGGTAAACCGGCCGTCCTGGCCGGGCGTGACCGTGGTCAAATAGGTCAGTTTTTGGCCGCTGCTGTCGCCATAGATCTCCACTGTGGTACCGCCGGCCGCCTGGCCGGTGATCACGCCTCTTTGCACCAGAGTCAGCTCCGGCGCTGCCGGAACCGTCTGGCCATCTCTTCGGTTGATGGCCTTTCCCTCATTTGACAGATACAGATTCTGAGTGAAGCGATTGCCCAGCGTGCTGTCATGCTGGACCAGAACGCCGTCGTAGCGAGAGTGAGCGATCATGTTGCCGGGGCCGAACACATTGTTGTGACTTCCGTGTTGCACCAGAATGCCGTAGGGCTGTCCAGCCTGCAGGCGGCCGGACGGATCTTGGCCGATATAGTTGCCGAAAAACTGATTGCCGGCAGTGCCATTGTTGTCGACTGATATCCCAGCCCAGTCGAAGGGGGGTTCAACGCCGTTGCCGCATATGATATTTCCCGGCCCGATTAGGTTGTCCAGGGGATAGCCCTCTTCCTGGGTGCCATAGAAATACAAGCCGTTATGGGCGTTGGGGACAACTCCGCTGAGAGAAGCGTTGGTGCCGACATAGTTGCCTTTGAAGCGGTTCTGTGATGATGCCCTGGCGAACTGCACGCCGCTGCTGAAATTGCCGGAGATGACGTTGGCGCAGGCGGCCGAGTCCCCGCCAATGAGGTTGAAGCGGGCGCCGCGGCCGATCGCCAATCCCGCCTGGCCGTTGGGGATGCAGGTGCGGCCGTCGCAGCCGACGCCGAAATAGTTGCCTTGAACGATGTTGCCCTCTGCGCCGGACCATTCGATGCGCAAACCGGTATTGTTGTTGCCGGAGATGATGTTGCGTCCCATAGTGGTGGCGTTGCCGATACGGTTGTTCTTTGCCAGGCTGGCGAGCATGATGCCGGCGCTGCCCTGCTGTTTGAATTCTTCGCCGTTGGGCAGAGCGGACAGGCCGGTGGCGTCGGTGCCGATATAGTTGCCGATGATCAGGTTGCTGTGGCTGTTCTCCACGCGGATGCCGCAAGTGCCGTTGCCGGAGAGGACGTTGCGCCATGCCGCGTTCTCGCTGCCGATGAGGTTGTGGTGGCTGCCGCGCACGCATTCGATGCCGACTAGCCGGTTGGCCAGCCGGGTTCGCCCATCCGCGCTGCAGCCGATGTGGCAGCCGGCGATCACATTGTCGTGGCTCGCACTGCCGCTGAGGACCAGAAACGTTTTAGGAAAGCCGCCAAAAGCCAGCCCGCGGATGACGTTAAAGCTGGAGTTGATTCTCCACCCTTCAGCCGTTATCAGCGCACTGTCGCCACGTACGTCGATGGTGTGCCGCAGCGAATCCGGCGATTGGGAAAAGCCGTCGATAAAGGTGGCGTCGTCTGTCAGAGTGGGCAGGGCGTAGGGGACAAAAATCGTCCAAAGGCGACCGTCAAAACCCTTGTCGGTTTGCAAAAGTGCGAAACGAATCGTATCTGCTCCCGCATGCGATTGCGCTTCTTGAACGGCCCACATCAGCGAAC
>JAKJDB010000778.1 GCA_022706175.1 Candidatus Zhuqueibacterota bacterium
TGAGTTCGATGAGATCGACATCGTCATCGATGAGTAAAATCTTTTTTTTCATAGCATCCGCCGCGTAGTTCTTGATCCGTTCAATGGATATGGTCGGGCAACTCAACCGTGAAAACGGCGCCGTGCCCCGGTTCACTCTTGACGTAAATATTGCCCTTGTGCATCTTGATGATGCCGTAGGCGATGGCCAGGCCCAATCCCGTGCCCTTGCCGATCTGCTTGGTGGTGAAGAACGGCACAAACAGCTTGTTGATGTTCTCCGCAGGAATGCCGCAGCCGGTGTCCTGAAACTCGATCGTCACCACATGCCGCTCCACCTGGTGGCGACTGCGAATGGTCAGCGTCCCGCCCTGGGGCATGGCTTCTGCGGCGTTCACCGCCAGGTTGAGAAACACCTGATAGATCTGATCGTCGTCCAGCTCGATGGCCGGCAGATCCGGCACATCCATGGCTAAGGTGATGTTCTCGAACAGCACCTGGTGCGAGACCACGCTCACCAGCTTTTGCAGAATGTCCTGCAGCTTGTGCGGCCGCAGGGACAGATTGCCCTGGCGGGCAAAATTCAGCAGGCCGGCCACGATCTTTTGACAGCGCTTGGCCTCTTCCATGATAAACACCAGATCGCGCGACTTTTGATCATCGCTCTTTAACTGCTGCAGCAGCAGGTGAGCGTACAGCATGATCGATCCCAACGGATTGTTGACCTCGTGGGCCACTCCGGCCGCCAGTTGACCGATGGAGGCGAGCTTTTCCCGCTGGATCAACTGCTCCTGCGCGTCTGCCAGCTCGGACAGCGATTGCTGCAAATCCTGCTGGGTGCGCTGCAGCTCTTCGATCAGGTAGGGCAGGCACATCTCCTCTTCGGCAATGCCCTGAAAAACCGCCGTGGCATACTCCCGGCAGGTCTCATAGCCGCAGGAGCCGCAGTTGAGCTCATCCTCCGGATTGATCTTATTGATGGAGGCAAGGATTTTCTGAATGTCCTCCAGCGTCGGCTTTTTGGTCAGGATCGGCGCCACCTTGAACTCACGGTGCACGTTGACATCCTGATTCTGCAGGATGGTCTTCTTCCAGTCCACATAGCTGATGCGCGTGCGCAGCGAATCGGTATAGCTGACGATCTTTTCTTTGCGCATGAACGAGTTCAACGTGGAATCGGCAAAGGGACCGTTGATGCAGCCTTCGCAGAAGAGAATGTCCACCACCTTGGCCTTGATCTCTCCTTTTTGCACGCTGTCCAGCAATCGCAGCGTACGCCCCTTGCCCTCGGTGACGATCACCTCGTTGTTCATGATGTCATAGGGCAAACCGGCACTGCGCAGCAGTCCGCCGGAAACCGGATAGAGGCGGCCCAGATACGCATAGGGCGGATCAAACGTCGAGGGTTCTGCCGCGGCGGGATCGATTTTAAGCAACTCCCAGATTCGATGCAGCTCTTTAAAAGTCAACACCTCATCGACCGCGTCCGCCACCTCCGGGTTGCGCGATTCCACTTTTTTGGCCACACAAGGACCGATAAAGACCGTTTTGATCTCCGGGCCGAGCAGCTTGCGCATGACCCGTCCCATGGCGACCATGGGCGAAACCACGGGCGCCAGGTGGGGCAACAGATCCGGCACGTATTTTTCAACCAGATCAGCGATGACCGGACAAGAGCTGGTGATCAACGGCAGGGCCTGAGATCCGGACTTTTTGTCCTGGGCATTGATCAGCCGGTAATACTCCCGGTTGATCAGGTCAGCGCCATACGCCACCTCCACCACACTGCTGAAGCCGATCCGGCGCAGCGCGCCGACAAACACCTCCGGCGGAAAATCGATAAAAGAGGCCGGAAAGGTCGGCGCCACCATGGCGACCACGTGATGGCCCTGCTGCAAAAATTCCATAGTCTGCTCCACACCGCTGAGCACGGCTTTGGCCTGCTGCGAACAAACCCGCACACAGTGGCCGCACGCCAGACACCGCTCGTCGATGACCTTGGCCTGGCCTTTTTCCACCTTGATGGCTTTGGCCGGGCACTCGCGGATGCAGCTGTAACAGCGTTTACAGCGCTCTGGTATGGTCCAGACCACTCCCATTATTCGACGCCCCGTTCCGTA
>JAKJDB010000779.1 GCA_022706175.1 Candidatus Zhuqueibacterota bacterium
GCAAAAGCCGCCGGATCGGCAATCTTACCCAGCGCGGCATAGATGAAGACCACAGCTAAAAACCAGCGCAACAGGATCAGCAGAAAGTTTTTAGTTTTATCGTTCATGGTTTCTCCGAGGATAGAGCGCCTCCGCCGGCCAGCCAGTCGTTCACGCCGGCGTCATAGATCGCCACAGACCGATAGCCGCTCTGCACCAACACCTGGGCCAGCTGATGCGACAGGTCGCAAGGGGGACCCTCACAATAGGTGATCAGCCAGCGGTCAGGCGGCAGCTGCTGCAGGGTCTCCTGCCTTTGTCCCAGTTCCTCCAGCGGCAGGGAGAGGGCGCCGGGCAGATGGCCGGCCTGGTATTCGGATTGGGACCGGCTGTCGATGAGCAGGACGGCCTTTCGCTGCATCAATCCGAGCAAGGCCTCCCGGCTGATAAGCCTGGGCGGCCGAGTTGCTTCCGAATTCTGGGCAGGGATGTCGACCGCCGGCAGATCCAGCGCAAAGGTGGAATCCTGAGCCGCGGCCGGCGCAGGACGGGTCCAGGACCAATGCACGGAACGCGGATGGATCAGGCCGGCTCCTGCACCGATGACGGCGGCGAGCGCAAAGATGTAAAAAGCTTGTCTCAGGGCGTTACGCATCAATGGCGATGTTTCCTTACTTTCAGTGGAGATCGGCCCGGTTGCACCAGGCGGGTATTGACAAGAATATAAATAACTTTTGGCAATTTATCAAAATATTGTTACATTTTCTCGACCCTTTCAGGATTGTTCATGGCTGCGCTGCTATCCGCAAATTATTTTCTTTTGTTTCTCATCATCTCCCTCGGCTTGATCGTCGGCCACATCAAGGTTCGCGGCGTCTCTCTGGATGTCTCTGCAGTGATCTTTGTGGCTCTGTTCTTCGGCCATCTCGGTTATCGTCTGCCCGCGGAGATTCAAACCATCGGTCTGCTGCTGTTTATCTTTACCATCGGCATCCAGGCCGGTCCGGGCTTTTTTGATTTCTTTCGCAGAAAAGAGATCACTCTGTTTGTTCCAGCCTTGCTGGTGATATCCATCGCTTTTATCCTGACCACTGCGCTGGCTTACTTTTTTCATCTGGACCGGGCGATCGCCTGTGGTCTGTTCACCGGCGCTTTGACCAGTACGCCGGGCCTGGCTGCGGCCATCGAGGTCACCCACTCGCCCCTGACCTCCATCGGTTATGGTATCGCTTATCCCCTGGCGGTGCTGTCCGTGGTCCTGCTCCTTCGCCTTCTGCCCCGATTGCAGCGCATTGATTTGGCCGCGGCTGAACACGAATACCGTCAGAGCATGGCTCGAGTGTATCCCGCCATCCTCAACAAGAACTTTGTAGTGGCGAACAGCAACGTAACCGGCAAAACCATCGGCGAACTCAATATCCGCAGCATGACCGGCGCCACTATCTCCCGGCTGTTGCATGGCGGCCACGCCATGACGCCGACGCCTGAAAGCAGATTGTACCCGGGCGATCTGGTGAAAGCGGTGGGCAATGAGGATGCGCTGGAGAAAATAGCCGTTCTGCTCGGACCTGCCACCGGCGCAGAGATTCCGCTCAGCAGCGGTTACGACGTGCAATGGATTTTGGTGACCCGCAAACAGGTGGTCAACAAATCCCTTGCTGAACTGAATCTGCTGGCTAATTATAACGCCACGGTCACGCGCATTCGGCGCAGCGGAGTGGATCTTTCGCCTAATCCCTCCAGCACGCTGCGATTCGGCGACAAGCTGATGGTCGCCTGCGATGTCGATAACATGGCGCAGGTGGCCGGCCTGCTCGGCAACAATGTTAAGCGGTTGTCAGAGACCGATTTTCTGCCCATTTTTCTCGGCATCACGCTGGGCGTGCTGGTCGGACGGATGCGCATTCCCTTTGTCGGCGGTCTCTCCTTTCAACCGGGACTGACCGGCGGCGTTCTGGCCACCGCGCTGCTGCTCGGTTGGCTGGGCAAGACCGGCCCCATCATCTGGAGCCTGTCCAGCACCGGCAATCAGGTGCTGCGTCACCTCGGTTTGCTGCTCTTTTTATCCAGCGTCGGCACAGAGGCGGGAGCTCATCTGCAGGAGGCGGTGGCAGGCCAG
>JAKJDB010000780.1 GCA_022706175.1 Candidatus Zhuqueibacterota bacterium
GTAATAGGGATACTCCTCTTTCAGCTTTTCGACAAAGTACGGCCGTTCCGGCCGCGGCCCCACCAGGCTCATGTCGCCTTTCAACACGTTGATGCACTGGGGAAATTCATCGAGCCGCACTCTGCGCATGAACCGTCCCATGCGGGTGATGCGTGGGTCGCTTTTCTCCGCCCAGACCGGTCCGGTGTATTTTTCCGCGTCCTTGATCATGGTGCGAAACTTGTAGATGGTGAACGGCTTGCCGTTTCGTCCGACCCGCTGCTGATTGAACAGCACCGGCCCCCTGGAGTCGAGTTTGATCAGCACCGCGGTGATCAGCATGACCGGCAGCAGCAGCAGCAAGAAGAGAACGGCGAAGACGATATCCAGCATCCGTTTGACGCGCCGTTCCCAGGCCGGCATGATCTGCGGGTTGATCTCGATCAGTGGGAATCCATAGATCTGCTGAGTGCGCGCCTGGCCCATCACCACGTGGTAGAGCTCGGGTTCGATTTTGATGTGCACCGGCTGCTCGTCGCACAGTCCGATGACGTGCATCACCCGTTTCTGCGGCAATTGTCCCAACGACAGGATCACCTCTTCGACCTTTTGCACCTGGACCAGCCGGTCGAGGTCGTCGAGACTGCCAAGCACGCTCAAGCCATTGTGGGTTTTACCGATCTCTTCGGGTTTCAACGTGACAAAGCCCACGACCCGATAGCCCAGAGCCGGAAACTGTTTGATCTTGTCCGCCAGCCTTTTGGATTTTCCGTTCCAACCGATGATGAGCGTATTGCGCTGTCCCACGCCGGCCTGCAGCAGTTTTCTCTGCACCGTGTGCAGGATGAGACGGCCGCCGGCGACACAGAAGACCATGAGGGCAAAATAACTAAAGACCATCAACCGGCCGATCGTAGGCGGCTGAGAGAGGTCCTGCTCCGGCTCGGCGGTGAGCAGTAAAATCAGCAGCGTGCCGAACGCAATCGCCTTAAAGACCGAGATCGTTTCGTCAAAACGCGACTGCGTATACCAGGACTGGTACAGGCCGAAAAAAAGAAACAGCAGCAGCCAGTACACATAGATCACCAGCGAGACCTGCAGCTGCATCAGGCCGCCGGGCACGGCGAACAGATGCAGGCTGGTGCGTAGTTGCAGCAAGCCCCAGAACGCCACCTGAATGGTGATGAAATCGATGGTAAGGAGAAGCAGTTTTTCTATTGGTTTCGGCATGCAGCAACCCAATGGTCCGGTGCAAGGGGCAGCCGGTGATCAGTGCGTTTTTACGATCCCGACCAGAAAACCCGCCGCCCAACTGATCTGCATCACCATAAAGATGAGAGGCAGCACCAGCATGATCGCCAGGGTATGGTTCTGACGGGCGGTGATGAAAGAGGCGGCGGCGACGTACAGCGCATAGACCAGCCACAGGCCGGCCAGAATCCGCCACGCCGCAGGCTGCTTCAGCCCCCAGCCGGCCAGCAGCACAGAGCTCAGCAGAAAGGACGGCGGAATCATATGCAGCAGCTTGACGGCGTTGCCGTGTTTTTTAACGACATTGACCCGCAGAATGCCATAGTTGAAGAACTGTTTGGCCAACTGGACAAGATTCCTGCGGGGATAATAATAGGAGACGATTTCCGGAGTAAAGTAGATCGGGTGCCCGGCCTGACGGATGCGCCAGTTGAACTCTGCGTCTTCGGCGATGTGCAGCTCTTCGTCGAAATAGCCGACCTGCTGAAACAGCTCCTTTTTATAGGCCGCATAGACCACCGTGTCGACGAAGCGCGCTTTTTTATCAAAGCGGTAGGGCGCGCTGGGAATGCCGAATCGGGATCCCATGGCGCAACCGATGGCGGTCTGCATAAAAGTGTCGCCGGTGTTGATCTGAGTGCCGCCGACGCAGGGGACCTTGAGGGTCTGCAGATAGTGAATGTTCAAGCGGACGAAATCAGACTTGATCCGTGTGTGAGCGCCGAGGATGATGACCACATCGCCGCGGCTGTTTTTCGCGCCGATATTGAGAGAGATCGGCGTGCGTTTCGCCGGGTTGTCGAGCAGGCGGAGGTTGCTTGCGGTTTTGGCCATCTCCAGGACCCGCTCGCGGGAACCGTCTGTAGA
>JAKJDB010000781.1 GCA_022706175.1 Candidatus Zhuqueibacterota bacterium
CCCGCCGATTATCCGGATCTGGTGGTGCGGGTGACCGGCTTTAGCGCCTATTTCGCCAGCCTGTCCCCGGAATTCCGCCAGATGATCATCGACCGGGTGTTGAGCGAATAGTTCTTGTGGGACCGCGGTCCTATTTGACGACGGATTCGTCGGCCTTGTAAAAACACACACACGCCCAGAAGCCCGGCCACGGAGGGGTTAAGAGACCCGGATCCGCCGCCGAGCCGGACCATCGGGTGTTCCTCACGCAGATAGAGGTGTGATCATGTCAGCGACGCCCCGTGAGCGTTTTCTCTCGTTCGTTCAAGATCCAGCCGGACACCGTCCGGTGGTGTCCCCCTTTCTTCCCAATCCTGAGACCGTGGCCGCCTGTCTGCGGCATCTGACTCTGCCGGTGAACGACGATCCGGTGGAAAACGAGATTGCGCTCAGCCGCGCCCTGGATTATGAACCCATGTTCATGCCCGATCTGGCCGGACTGATCTTCCCCTGGCAAAAGGATGACGCCCGCTCTGATGAGCATTGGGAGACCCACATCATCGAAACGCCGCTCGGCGCCTGGACCCGGCGGGTCCGAGCCGGCGATGCGCTGTGGGACGAACAGTCGGGCTGCCCGGTAACCACGGCCAGGGATCACGATTTTTTTGTGGCGGTCTGCCGCCAGGTTGAATGCAGAGAGAAAGAGATCCGCGCTTATTATCGGGATTGGCGCACCCGCGTCGGCGAACAGGGAGTGCTGGTGCTCGGCCATCCACACCCTTCCTGGTTGGGTTATCAGATCAGCCCGCAGCATATTTTTTATCACTGGCAGGACCATCGCCGCGAGTTCATCCGCAGCATGGAGGCGATATATGAGGCCAGCCTGTTCGTGATGGCTATCGCCATGGAAGAAGGGGTTGATTTTATGAGCGATTCCAGCTATGGGCTGGAAATGACTTCGCCGCAACTTTTCCGCGACATGGATCTGCCCTACATTCGTCGTTTTTCCCGCTGGACGCACGAACGGAACGGCCTGTTCTGGTATCACAATTGCGGCTACACCCGTATGTTGATTGTTGACGGCGATTTCAACCGGTTGGGCGCAGATGTCATCGAGACGATCGCCCCTCCCCCGGAAGGGGATAATGATCTGGCAGAGTCGCGGCGTTGCCTTGACAAAAAGATCTGCAGCAAGGGCAACATGAATCTGCAGATTCTGCGGGACGGTGAACCGGAGCGAATAAAGACCGACGTGCGCCGGATGATCGCCGCGGTCAAGGGGTATCCCCATATTTTTTCCACCGCCGACGCCGTACTGCCTGGCACGCGGGCGGAAAATTTGATCACGTTCGTCGCCGAGCTGCGCAGACATTTAAACTAGCTGTCAGCGTTGCCGCCTTTGAAACAGGGAGGAATGCATGCGACCTCGATTGCTTTTGCTCAGTCTTTGCCTGGTACTGGCTTGTTCGGGAAAAAAATCGGACGAGCGGGTTACGATCCGCTTCTGGTCCTTCGGTGGAATGCCCAGTCTGCTTCTGGATGAGCGCCAACGCATAGACCTTTTTCAGCAGCACCACCCCGGCATCGCCATCGAACTCAGTCAAAAGAGCTGGGAGCAAAAGCGCGAACTGATCCATACCAATTTCAGCTCCGGCACCGGACCGGATGTTGTTCTGGTGCATGCGAGCTATGCCGCCGAGTTCGGCGACAACGGCTATTTCTACCCCATCGACCGGTTTGCCGATTTCGACAGCGTCAAACAATGGTATTTGCCGAGCCTGATCGAGTCCACCCGTTTCGGCGATCATTATTACGGCCTTCCCATCAACGCCATCGCCTTTATTCTGGTGTGCAATGCAGAGCTTTTTGATGAGATGGGGATCAAACCGCCGCGCACCTGGTCCGAGTTCCGGGAGGCGGCGAAAAAACTGACGCGCGACCGGGACAACAACGGCAGCATCGATCAATACGGCATCACCCTGATGGGCGGCGACCGCGGCGGGTTCGAATATCGGCTGGCGCCGTTTATCCTCAAGGCCGGCGGTCGGTTTCTCAGCCCGGACAACAAGCGGGTGCTTATCGAGGTGGAAGCCCATGTCGCTGCGGTTCAGC
>JAKJDB010000052.1 GCA_022706175.1 Candidatus Zhuqueibacterota bacterium
ACAGGGATTGGCAGCGGCGCTATAGCTGTCCGGCCCTTGCCAGGTCATGCCCTCAGGCAGAACAAAACCGCGGTTATTATCCTCAAGTGGAAAGGCTGTGTCAAGGGCGCCCAGTTTTCGAATCAGATCGATGGTGGGCAGTGGCGGATCGAGCCGGGTGTCGATGCGGGCGTCCCAGACATCGTTCTTGGTCAGACTCATGACCAGGCCTTCCTTTTCCTGATACACCAGGGCGTTGAGGTCGCCGTTGCCGATGATGAGCGATCCATCGAGAAGGTTTTGGAGATCGTTCACCCGTACAGCGGCATCGGCCAAAGCCTTTGGATAGGGAATCTTCAGCGGTGCGGCTGTCAGATGGGCTGCTGAGAAGATCGGCAGCACCGACAAGCAAAGAAGGATCGAATGGGCGATTATTTTCATGACGCACTCGGACTTTTTGTAGGAGGAACGTTAATGGAAAACGAGTATATCGAGGTGCAAAGCCATCGTGTTTGCATTACTGCGGGGCTTTGGTTTCAGCCTCCACCAGCGGCGGACACGGCCATTCGCGGAGGATCACCTCCGCCACTTTTTCAGCCAGACGTTTGTATCCTTCGGGCCGAAAATGGACATTGGCGGGCAGCTGGATCTCATTCAGAATGGGCAGGCAGAAAGCATGCAGATCATTGATGATGATGCCATGTTCATGAGCGATCTGCACCGCCGCCTCGTTGTAGGGGATTTCCGCACCGGCGTCTCTCCATGCGGTTTTTTCAGGCACAGGAGTGGTGGTTGCGAAAATGAGTTTGGCGCCGGTGCGTTTCATCCGCTCGATGATGCGGGTGAGATTTTTTTTGTATGTTTCCAGGTCCGCTTGCAGGGGATGGGCGGGGTCGGACGAATTTTCTCCACTGAGCGGATGAACGTGTTTGATGTCATGCAGGCCGAAATTAAAATGGATGAGATCCCATTGAACCTCGCCCAGCCATGTGTCGATTCTTTCAACTCCACGTGTGCTGCCCTGGCAGTTTTCGTTTGGTCGTCTGACCTCGGCTTTAGCCTGCAGCAGCTCTGTCAAAAAAGGGGTATAGCCAATGGAGATGGAATCGCCGAGGATCAGGATGGCGGGCAGACGGTCCTGCGCGGGAGCGGATTTGCTCGAGTGAGAAAACAGAAACGGCGCCAGCGCGGTTATCCGTTGGATAAAATTTCTTCGCGAGGTTTTGATCATATTATCGAGCTCATGATAAAAGGTGTTTCAGATGTTCAAGATGGTTCTGGTAGACCTCTCTGGGCAGGCACTCTTTGTCCGTGCAGACGGCCGCGGCCCTTCCCACCACTTCGCCCATCATGCCGCAAGTACGCATGACCCTGACCGGCCCCAGGGCGAGATAATCGGTGCTGATGTTGCGTCCGGCCATGAAAAGATTGACGACGTTGCGGCTGTAGAGGCAGCGATAGGGAATGCCCCACCAGGGATCGCTGTGCCGTGGACGTCTCCCGTCTCTAATGCTCTCCCAATTGTCGGCGATAAAGGGATCGTCGGGATATCTGCGGTTATACTCCTGGTGAGGGATATGGCGGTCAAGATACCAGCTGACAGGGACAAAGCCGTCCTCGAATGTCCTCCGGTTGAGGAGGTCCTCAGCGGTGAGCACATAGTCGCCGGTCAGTCTGCGTGATTCTCGAGTTCCTCCGATGGCGGCCACTCCGGTCAGCCGGGCGTTTGCATAGGCTCGAGATTTTTCTTTATGCTTCACTGCGTTCCATGCTCCGAACACCGCGCGCAAATTCCAATCGCGAATGTATTCGAGATCGTCGATCGGGTGACGGAAGAATCCGCTCTCCCATCGCCAGGAGCCCCAGAGATCCGACTGATGCAGGGGAAAATCATCCAGGGAGAGATCGAGCGCCCAGGGTGTTTCCGGGAAAGGACTCGCAGCGCCTGCCCAGGTCCATCGCCATTTATTGGTCATCCCCATCAAAGGGGTTTCTCTGCGACGTTGCCCATCGGCGACAGGGCCGGCGCCGATCACCCATTCGGCGCCGGCGAGTGCGCCCAGTGTGGCGTGACCGGTACAATCGGCAAAGAGACGGCCGGTGATCAGCGTTTGTGAAACGGCATGGGTGTCAAGCATCCATACGCCGGTCAGACGATCGCCATCCGTTTCCGCGGCACACACATGATGGTTCAGGAACAGGTGAATATTTTTCTCCGCGCGCAGCACTTGTTCGTAGTGCAAATCATCCACTTCCACCGCCGGCCGGGATTCCACATGCTGATCAAACTGCAACTCACGGACCACTTTGCCGAGATGCGGGTAGGGGCCGTTCTCCGGCATCAGGCCTCGCGGCGGCACACCTATCTCGCTGGAGGCATTGCCTCCCAGAACCGGCCGATTCTGCACCAGCGCCGTCTGTAAGCCCATGCGGCCGGCGGACAGGGCGGCCGCCATGCCGGCATAACCGCCGCCTGCCACGATCAGATCGAAATTCCGGATCGCTCGGTTCGGCGAAGACGCTTTCAAAAATGCGGGCCATTGAGCAGGGGGAGCACCCGTCAGATTCTGCGTGAAATAGATGGCCTCGCAGCGGCCGTTGAATCCGGTCAGGTCGTGCAAAGCAAGCGTGATCTCCGGCCGGCTGATTTCAACAACTCCGCCGTCCTGCCAGTGCCATTGGCTTCCGCTGTCGCCGAACGTAGTTTTAAGCGGGACCCGATCGATGAGCAGTTGAAACCTTCCCGGCGCACCGGGAGCCTTCCAGCGAGCCACCCAATCCATGGTACGCACCCAAACACGCCATGTCCCTGTTCGCGGGAAGCGGACCAGCGTCGCGGCATCCGCCACCGGAACGCCCAGTCCATGGGCCATCAGATAGGGAGAACCCATGGTATCGATGAACTGAGTGTCCAGAAGCCATCCGCCGGTTTGAGCAAAACCGGCTGCTGCCACCATCAGGCCGGCTGAGGTTGGATTCCTGTTCGCAGTGCGAGCCAGGCTCCATCCCGGGACGGCTAAAATGGATTTGAGCATTTCGCGACGGTTGAGGCTTGCAGCTTTCATGCGGGTTTTCCGTCAGAATTACAATGAACCATTAACCTATGGAACCTCCACGGCCATGCCGGGCTCATTTTATTTCATGCAGGAGATCGCTGTCTTTGCTCCAACGCAGATTTATAACATGCTAATATTAAATTGCTTCGCTTGTAAGAGCGGTTTTTAAGTTGTTTGGTGAATAGCACCGGATCGGCGTTTAGTGCTCACACGGCCGTGACCGTTCAAACGCCAGGATTCGAGACAGGGTTCAGACACGTTCCGGAACCACAAAGGGCTCGCGATAACTCCGTTTCAGCATGGTGTTCGCTTCATCGTCATCGATCACCCGTTCCGTCTGTGGATCCCAGTCCAATGAACGGCCGAGCTGCGCGGACATGTTGGCCAGATGCATCAGGGTGCAGCTGTAATGGCCATCCAAAACATTTCCCCGGTCGATCAGCAGGTTCGGATCATTGGCGCGAATGGCGTCGATGAACAACTGATAATGATCCGAATCGGCAGAGTTGGTTGCTTTGGCCGCGGGGCCGGGCTCGCGCTTTTTGCCGAGAAAGGTTTTGAACCAGCTGGAGTGCATCACCATGTAACCTTCTGAGCCGTAAAAAAGATTGCCGATCACATTAGCGTCGCTGGTCATATAGCCGGTGGCCTGGTCGTTCACAAAGCTCGAGGCCAGATCGCCCTCATTGTTGGTGATCCAATGCCTGACCTCAAACTGCAGCATTTTCTTTTTGTCGCCCCCCCGGGTTTCTGCAGGAAACTCAAAGACGGCGATTTGGCTGTTCGGCGTGGTCTGCGCGTCATTGAACATAAAATGTCCGCCGAGCGACATGACCTTGGTGGGCATCTGCACGCCAAGGCCCCATCGGGCGATGTCCATCTCGTGAATGCCTTGATTGCCGATGTCGCCGTTGCCGTAATCAAAATTCCAGTGCCAGTTGTAATGAAACCGGTTTGGATTAAACGGACGCAGTTGAGCCGGTCCTTGCCACAGGTCATAGTCGACCTTTTTTAAGTAAGCTTCAGTAAAGGGGGGCTTGGCGTCGCCCTCGGGGGTGAATCTGAACACCTGCCCTTCCTGCATGGGGCCATCCGGATACTCGCCGATGCTGTTGCGCCATTTATAACACACTCCCTTGGCCATATACACCTCGCCGATGACGCCTTCCCTCAGCAGCTGAATGGCGGTCCTGCAGCTGTCGCCGCTTCGGCTCTCGGTGCCGTGATGGATGATGGTGCGATAGGTCTGGGCCGCTTCGATCAATTTCCGGCCTTCAAAAATACTATGGGAAAAGGGCTTTTCGAGGTGTGCGTGTTTTCCCGCCTGGGCCGCCCAGATGCCGGCCAGCGCATGCCAATGGTTGGGAGTGGCCACGCTGATGGCGTCGATGTCTTTGCGGTCGAGTAATCTCCTGATGTCCTGAAACGTTTTCGGCTTGGGATAGCCGTTGGCGGTGAGATAGCTCACCCTTTCGTCAAAGAGATTGGCATCCACATCGCAGAGCGCCGCCACCTCGACGTTTTTAAGCTGAGGGTATTTTTTAATATGGCTGTTGAACCCATGGCCGCGAATGCCTACGACGCCGATCCGAACCCGGTCATTGGCTCCTGCCCAGGACTGAGAGGTGCCCCAGAGGCTGAGCCCGGTCACCAATCCTGCCGTGTTCCGGCCTGCGGCTTTGATGAAGGTTCGTCTGGTTACTGTTGTCTTTTGGTCCATACGCACTCACCTTTTGTAATGAATTTTTGTTCATATGCGGCCGCCTTGGGCCCATGAAATTCAAACACGCAAAAGCCCGCCACCGGCGCAGGTTCTACACCGGGCGCAAAAACAGCTTTTCCAGTTTTCTCAGATAGATCGGGCACTCTTGGAAAGGATCCCCCTTGCCTTCATACTCGAGGGTAACCCACCCTTTGTAGCCGGCGTCGAGAATGATATCCCGGAACCTGGAGAGGTCGGCGAGCACTTTGTTGTCTCCCTGGAAAACTTCGATTTTAATTTGTACGTTCACCGCCAGTGGGGCGACGACCTTGAGGTCTTCATAGGGGCTTCGTCTGAAATTGCCGGTGTCGAGGTTGACGCCGAAATAGGGATGCTTTCCCACCAGATTACAGATGGCCAGCAGATCTTCGGGAAACGCAGTGATGCCATGGTGATTTTCCAGGCCGATAACCACACCTTGTTTTTCAGCATAATCGAGCACCTGTTTGACCGATTCTGCGACCCATCCGATGACCTCTTCTTTTTGCGATCCCTGGGGCGCACTGCCGGCGAAGATTCTGACATGGGGGGCCCAGAGATCGGCGGCATAGTCGATCCATTTTTTCACCGCTTCGATCTCTTGATCCCGTTCCGCACCTGCGGGTTTGCAAAAGTCATTGCGGATGGCGGTTCCGGAAATGGTGAGCCCGTTGTGGAAGGCGTGATTGCGCAACCGGCGAAGATAGGCGGAGTCAAAACCCTTGGCGAAGTAATAAGAGGTCAACTCTACGCCGTCCAGATCCAGCTCGGAGCACCAGTCGATGAACTTGAACAGATCGTAATCCGTCTTGGTCAACGCCTCCCTGACCGAATAGGCCGCCAGAGCGATGCGAATGTTTTTTGGCTTTTTTTTCGGCGCCGAGTAGGCGGCCGGCGCTACGCCCAGAAGGCTCGCTGCGCCGGTTGCAGCAAGTCCGGATGCAAGAAAACTTCTTCGTTTCATGTTGTTTTTTCCTCCAGATAGTGCCCATATGGTTTGATCCACGCTGTGCGGACGAACGCCGTACCCTCGAGACCCCGCCGGAAAGAATCGTCCCTCGCCGGTGCTCTCGGTCGCACGCTTACTGCTGATCAAAGCCATCGACATCGCTTCTTTGACCGTATAATAGCCAACGACGGCCTTAAAGTCAAGAAGTATCGATGGCTCATGCGTCCTTTTCAGGACAGGTCTGGGGGATAAAAAATCTTTGGCAAATGATCGTAAAATGCCTTACTTTCAAATAGTATTTCAGACGCGTTCAGCGCAACAGACGCGGCCGTTTAGCACGTTGATAGAGGAGTGATTATGAGGCGATGGATGTCGGGGGCCTTTTTGTGGTTGGTGCTGGCCGGCGCCGGTTTGGCGCAGGATGAAAATCAGCCGCAGCGCATCGTATTGAGTTGGGAGCGCGATCCAGCCACCAGCCAATCCGTAAGCTGGCGCACGGTCCGGCAGCTGGACAACGCCGCCGGCCAGGTGGTCAGAGTAAAAGGCTGGGCGCGCACTTTTGAGGATTCCGCCAGAACGGTCAAGGCCCGGTCTGCCAAAATCAAGACTCAGACGGGCGCCGCGTACACGCATTACAGCGTGCGGTTTGACGGACTGGAGCCCGGCGTCCGTTATGCCTATCGCGTCGGCTGCGAAGAACACTGGAGCGAATGGAATCTTTTCCGCACCGCCGGCGCTGATTCCGAGGCGTTTTCTTTCTTTTATCTCGGCGATGTGCAAAACGATATTCGCTCCGAGGTGGCGCCGCTGCTGCGCGCCATGTACGCCGATGCGCCGCAAAGCCGGTTTATTGTATTCGCCGGCGATCTGGTGAACCGGGGCATGGAAGACGCCAACTGGGCCGAGTTTTTTGAGGCCTTTGGTCCTATTGTCCGCATGACGCCGCTGATCGCCGCTCCGGGAAACCACGACACCAACAAAGAGATGCTCGACGACCGGGGCAATCGCAGAGTGGATCCCCTCTATCTGGCTCATTTCGCCTTTCCCCAGGACGGGCCGGACGCAGAACATTTCAAAGAGACCGCCTATACGCTGGACTATCAATGCGTACGCATCATTGTTCTCAATTCCAACGCCTATAACGACGAGCGCCAGGTTCGCTGGCTCGAGTCGGTGTTGGTCGCTCCACGCAAGCCATGGACCATCGTCCTGTTTCATCATCCGGTCTATTCAACCGGCAGCGAGCGCGACAACAAAGAGCTGCGCGCCACGCTGGCGCCGCTGTTTGAAAAATACGGCGTGGATCTGGTGCTGCAAGGTCACGACCATTATTACGGCCGCACGGGAAAAATCTTACAGGAGCGAATCGTCGCCGCTGATGCCGCCGCGCCGGTCTATGCCGTGTCGATCAGCGGCCCCAAGATGTATAAACAGAATAAGACCTTTACCCATCTGATGCGGCGGATGATCGGAGAAACGCAGCTCTATCAGATCCTCACACTCAGCCCGCAGCATCTGACCTATGTCTGCAAAAGTCTGGATGGCGAAGTGAAGGACGGTTTCACTTTGCTGAAACAAGCTCAAGGCACGGTGCTGGTGGAAAAACCGCTGCCATCAGTCGGATGTTACTGCCCGGAGCGATGAGGGTTGGCGCAGTTACCTGGTCCTTGCGAAGAAAGAGTTTTTCCGACTAGGTGAGAATATTCTATGACTGTAGCGCTCTTTATATTCAGCCTCATTCTGCTCTGGGGCGGCTCTGAGGCGGTCACTCGCAACATCACTCCCCTGGCCAAGGCGTTTGGCGTTCGTGAGCTGATCGTCACCATTCTCGGCGTCAGCGTTCTTTCCAGCCTGCCTGAGCTGACGGTCTCCACTTTTGCTATTTTGCAGGGAGCCGGCGATGTTGCGGTGGGGAATGTCATTCAAAAGGAGTTGCCATGAGTTGCACCCGTCGTGCGTTTCTTCACAGTGTGTCCGCCGGCGCGGTCGCCCTGGCGGCGCCCCGCTGTTTACACACTGCGGAAAGAGCAGCGGAAAAAATGAACGTGCTCTTTATCGCCGTGGATGACCTGCGGCCGCAGCTTGGCTGCTATGGCCAAAGCCAAATGATTTCGCCGAACATCGACCGGCTGGCTGACGAAGGCCTGCTGTTCGAACGGGCCTATTGCCAGCAGCCGATCTGCATGGCCTCGCGCGCCAGCCTGCTCAGCGGATACCGGCCGGAACACAACCGCATCTACACCTGTGCAGCGCTGCACACGCTGCTGCCCGACGCCCTGAGTTTGAATCAGCACTTTGAACAGAATGGATATGAGATCTGGGCGAGCGGCAAAATCTATCATCATGCCGAGGATCATCGACATCAGTTCGGCAGCCGCTGGCAGAATCCAGCCGGCAACTGGGTGGGCCGGGGCTATCTCACACCTGAGGCCATCAGCGCCGTCCGGGAAAATGAAAAGCGCCTTGCCTCGGATTCCGCAGCCGACGGCGGCCGCGGGCCTGCGTTTGAAGCAGCGGAAGTGGAGGATAACGCCTATGAGGACGGCGCCATGACTGATCTGGCGCTGTTGCAGCTTGAGCGTCTGGCGCACGAAACAAAACCTTTCTGGATGGCCCTTGGCTTTCACAAACCGCATCTGCCGTTCAACGCCCCTGCCAAATACTGGCGCCTGTATGATCCCCAGCGCCTTCGCTTGGCGGATAACCCGTTCCTTCCCCACAACGCGACAGAATTCACGCGCTTTAATTTTAGTGAGCTGCGCCATTACCTGGGCATACCCCAGGGCACTCAACCCCTGCCCGATGATCTCGCACTTCAACTGGTGCATGGTTATTACGCCTGCGTGACCTATGTGGATGCGCAGATCGGCCGGCTGCTGCAGGCGCTGGACCGTCTCAAACTGCGGGAAAAAACCGTCATCGTCCTTTGGGGCGACCATGGCTGGAAACTGGGCGAGCACGGCCTGTGGGGCAAGCACACGCCTTTTGAATGGGACTGCCGTGCGCCGCTGATCATCAGCGCCCCTCATCTGTCGGCAGCTGGTCAACGAACCCGAGCCCTGGTCGAGTTCGTGGATCTCTATCCCACTCTGTGTGATCTCTGCGGTGTAGCCAAGCCCGGCCATCTGCAGGGCGACAGCCTGATGCCGCTGTGGCGGAATCCCTCACAACCGTGGAAGCGCGCCGCTTTTACTCAATGGCCGAAAAAAGACCGAGATGATCCGGACAAACTCATCACCGGCTATGCCATCAAGACCGATCGCTACCGCTATGTCGAATGGACGCGCGTCAAAACGTTTGCCATATTGGCGCGCGAGCTGTACGATCACAAGACCGATCCGGATGAGAATATCAACCTGGCCGGCCTCGCTGATCAGCAGACGCTGGTGCAATCGCTCAGCCGTATGCTGAATCACGGCCAAGGGTGGCGCACTTTGCGTCCGCAACCCTGATCAGCGAATCCCGGCCTGCCTGCACGAACGGGAGGAGCATGAAATCCCTATTGGCCATTGTTCTTTTCATGTCGGCTGTGCAACCGGAGCAAAAGGCGGCGTGGAACCAGATGCCGCATTCGCCCGCTGACGGCACGACCATTAAAGTGAATCCGCCGCCTTTTACCTGGGTGCCGCCTGAGGATTCGTTGACCTATGTTCTGGAGGTCGACGATGATTCGTCATTCAGCAGCCCGGTGGTGCAGCGAACCGTCGCTCATGTCAGCACGGTTTCACTGCATGCGCCTTTGACGCCGGGTTCTTACTGCTGGCGGTACGGCATTCACGGCGCCGGCGGTGTGACCTATAGCCGTGTACGCCGGTTCATGGTTCCGGCTGATGCACAGCTCTGGCCGCGGCCGGTTCTGGAGGAGATGATCAAACGGGTACCGGTGCTACGGCCGCGGCTGTTTGTTCGACCGGAGGCGGTCGCTTTTTATCGCGATCGTGCGGCCGACGGCGACCTGCAACAGGTGTTGGCCGCCATCCAACGACAGTGCGCCGGTCACTTGAACGAAGAGCTGGTGCCGGAGCCGCCGCCGGTTCTCGGCGCCGGCGCTGAACGGGGACGCAATTATAGCGCCATCATCAGGGCCACTCGTCCGCCCATGGACCTGATGGAGAGCTTTGCGCTGGCCTATCTGCTCACCAACGATCCGGTCTATGGCCTCGAGGCCAAACGCCGGTTGCTCTATTTTTTCAGTTGGAATCCGGAGGGCACCACCTCCTGGCTGAACAACGACGAGCCGGCCATGTGGATCATGATGCGCGGCGTTCGTGCCTATGATTGGACCTACCCGCTGTTCACCG
>JAKJDB010000053.1 GCA_022706175.1 Candidatus Zhuqueibacterota bacterium
TGCGAAAAACCAGATTCATTTATTGAAAAACAATAAAACCAATTTATACATTTTTAAGAAATTTTCACAGTACTTTTTTCAGGCAGGAGAAATAGTTCGGCCGGGTGAAGGGGAAATGAGACGCCGGAGTTGCCGCAAAAACCGCGGCAACATCCGGCGCCCGATGGTTTTTCTGCAGGCTGCAGAGGGCGACATAAAAACAGAGAGCAGGGCGGATTTCAGCGCAACAGAACGGCTTTGATCTGCCGGCAATGCCCTCCGCTTTGCAGTTGGATGAGATAGAGGCCACTGGCCATGCTGTGACCGGAATCATCCGTACTGTTCCAGATGACGCTGTGAGTGCCGGCCGATTGCATTCCGGAATGCAGGGTGCGAATCAATTGTCCGTGCATATTGAAAACCTGCAATCGTATTTCAGCACTACCATTCAAATGGTATTTTATCGTGGTCTCCGGATTGAACGGATTGGGATAATTGTTCAAGAGGGTAAAAATCTGTGGAACGTTTTTGGGTGCCTTCTGCACGTTGGCCGTCAACCCCCAGCGAACCGTCGCACACGGGTCCCCAAGGAGGGTATAGGTTTGGTTTGAATGGATTTCGAAAAAGGGATCCTCCCGGTGCATGGCCGCAAAGGCATTTCTGACCGATTCTCCGACACGGTGTCCCATTCCACTCCATTGATCTTTATAAAAATGGGTGAGAAAAACCATGCTCTCACTAGCCCACGCGACGCCTGCAGGGGCGAGCGTGGCAGCAGCTCCGTTCGGCCCCTGAAAAAGAAGGCGCTCCACGATCGTACTGTCATGGGCAAGTGCGAAATTATTATCGCAACCCATGAGAATCACCAGGGAGGGTGGTGCAGCCGGATTGAGGCGAGCCAGATTCGTGATCAAGAGCAAGGAGTCGCGCATCCATTGATGTTCGTTGGTGTGCCCAAGAAATAAGAGATTTCTGCACCCCTCATCAAAGGTCCGGAGCAGGTCGGCCCTATTGCCCGCATTCGGTGAATCGACCCAGGTATCGATTCTGCTCCAGGTCACTGATCTGGGGATCAGGCCGGCCAACGAGTCCATCTGCTGCGAAAAAAATTTCTGATCAGCTGAATCGGTCACTGCCGTAAAATCAAGGAGGTATTGCCGATTTTCAAAAGCGATGGTCTTTTGAATAATGAGCGCCAACTCTTCCTCCGTATTGACCGGGAAGCGGCCGATGGCCAATTGGGGAATGCGTGAATCCTTTTCAGGCGACAGCGCATAGCACTGGTCTATAGTGTACCAAGCTCTCATGGTTGCATTGTAGAGCTGAAATGATGGAAGATACTCCGCATCTCCCACCAATAGCACCGAGCCAGGGGCTGGTGCTTGCCATCTTTTTACCGCCGTCCAGATCGCCTGATGAATGGATTCTGCCAAAAGGGTATCCACTGGAAATTCGCGTTGAATTTGTTCAAGGGTAATCACGACGGCTTTGATGCCGCTGTTTTGTCGATAGGTGAGGTAGGGTGTGAGGACGTCCTGCCACTTTTCCGGTGTGATGATCAACAGGTCCGCTTGCTGGTTAGGGTCCCTGATGCCCCCGTACAGCGAAAGCGAAAGCCAGACCGTCAGTTGCAGGATACTGAGCGGGATGATACATTTTGTTCTCTCCATCTTTTCCTCCAAATAAAAGTTTGGATCCATCTGAATCGGTCTGTCGATTCAGCAGGTGGTATCAAAGCATAGAGAGGTCTTCTCCTTATATTTAGCAGCATAGGGAGTAGTTCTAAAACAGGCGAAAGATATAGACTATGGGGTTAAAATATTTCTTTTACCATTCATCAGAGATGGTCAATGCTGAGAAGAAATGTGTGGCAAGGGTTGGCGGGCAAAGCTCCTTCGAATCTTATTAAAGATAGATTGATTTTCGAAAAAAGTCAAGCTTTTTCTTGTTCAGCGGGAAAACGAGGGCTTTGGCGGGCTGTAAACAATAGGTAAAGCTAGTGCACCACCGCAGTGCCGAAATCATATTGGCCGGAGAGAATTTTCTCCAGCGTCTCGTCGCCGCGCCAGGCGCTGATGTGCACCCGTCGTACACCGGCGTCCAAGGCGATGAACGCCGATTCCATCTTGGCGGTCATGCCGCCGTGAATAATCCGTTGTTCCATTAACCGCCGCGCCTCGGCGCGCGTAAGGGCCAATGCCACCGTTCCGTCGACCTGTACGCCGGCCACGTCGGTGAAATAGATCAGATCGCTGCATGCCAGGCTGCCGGCAATGGCCGCCGCCGCGCTGTCGGCATTGACATTGTAGGTCCGGCCGTCTCTGTCCGCTGAAATGGGAGAGATCACCGGCACTTGCTTTTTCGCCAGGGCCTCGATGATCACCTGTGGATCGACGGCGTGCACCTGTCCCACACAACCCAGATCCCGGCCATGGTGCATCAGCTTTTCCACCAGCAGCAATGAGCGGGATTTTCCTGAAAGCCGGCAGACCGACAGACCGGTTTGCTGCAGATACCCGGCGATACGGCGGTTCACGTCTTCGGACAACACTTTTTCCACGATCTGCATGTCTTCGGGTGTGGTGACCCGCAGGCCGTCGATGAAAACCGGCTGGCGGTTCGCCCGGCGCAGCGCTGCAGAGATCTCGGCGCCGCCGCCGTGGACCACGATCACCTCTGCCTCTTCCAGGGCGCGGATCGCCCGTCCCAGGGAGACAAAGCCCTCCTCGCCCTCCAGAGCCTTGCCGCCCAGTTTGATCACCACTCTGCTTTTCATCAGCACAGCCCCATGGTTTCCGGAAAACCGAACATCAAATTCATATTTTGCACCGCCTGACCGGCCGCGCCTTTGCCGAGATTATCGATGGCGCTGAAAACCGCGGCGTAAGAGGTGTCCTTCACCGCTGCAGCGGCGAGAAAACAAAAATTGCTGTGCAAGGCCATTCGCGTGGCCGGCAACTGGGGATCCACGATGCGCATGAAAGGCTCGGCTTCATACCGCTGACGCAACAGGTTGTTGAGCTCTGCATGGCTGTGCGCCGACCGCAGTTTAAAGTAGACGCTCGCATACAAGCCGCGGGTCTGCGGCACCAGGTGCGGCGTAAAGATCACCCTGAGTGGTGTTTGTGAATGATGGTTCAACTCCTGGTCGATCTCGCCCACATGGCGATGCGACCGGCCGGGTTTGTAGGCGCCGACGTTTTCATTGGCCTCCACATAATGGGTGGTCTTGGTCGGCGTTTTGCCGGCGCCGGATACGCCGGACTTGGCGTCGATGAGCACCGGTTCTTCCGCCACCCAACCCGCCTGCACAAAGGGCAGCAGCGCCAGCAAGGCCGCAGTGGGGTAACACCCCGGATTGCCTATCAGCCGTGCGCCGCGGATCTCCTGCCGGCGCCATTCCGCTAAGCCGTAGACTGCCTGCTCCAGCAGTTCGGGAAACGGATGGCTGGTCCCGTACCAGGTTTTATAGGCCGACGCCGTGGAAAAGCGAAAGTCCGCGCCCAGATCGATCACTCGGCTGCCGCGGTCAAGAAAGAGCTTTCCCCACCGGCTGGACTCGATGGCCGGCAGACATAGAAAGACCAGATCAACGGGCTGCTGCAAAGCCTGCTCCGCGGTGCAAAGGATCAAATCCCGGAATCGGGGAAAGGGCGGATACAGATCGCCGAGCTTTTTGCCGCTCTCGTTTTCCGAGGTCGCGGTGATCAGTTCCACTTCGGGATGGCGGGAAAGGAGCCGCACCAGCTCTTCACCGGTGTAACCGGTGACGCCCAGGATGGCTGCTTTTTTCATTTTATCTTTTTCCAATCAGGTATGATATTCAGCATTGATTTTAACATACTCATAGGAGAGATCGCAGGAAAAGACCCGGGCGTCCGCCGATCCTGCGGCCAGGTCAACCGACAGCACGATCTCTTTTTCCGCCAGAGCGGCTTTCATGGCCGCAGGATCAAACGGAACCGGATGACCTTGGGCCAGCACCGGAATGCCGGCAAAGGAGACGGCGATTCGGTCCGGCCGCAGCTCCACACCGCTGCCGCCGACGGCGGAAAGAACCCGCCCCCAGTTGGGATCCCGGCCAAACAGCGCGGTCTTGACCAGCAGCGAGTTGGCAACCGCTTTGGCCGCCCTGCGCGCCTGTTCCGGGTCCCGAGCGTGAGTGATCTGGACCAGCAGCAGTTTGGTGGCGCCTTCGCCGTCCATGGCAATGACCCTGGCGATGGCCTGCAACACGGTGCGCAGCGCTTGGGTAAACACTTCGAAATCCGGACCAGCCGCATCGATGAGCGGATTGCCGCATTGACCGTTGGCCAGCAACAGGACACAATCATTGGTGCTCATCTCTCCGTCCACGGTGAGGCAGTTGAGCGAATCGTCGACCGCCAGGCGCAGACTGCGGTCGAGCATGGCACTGCTGACAGCCGCATCGGTGGTGAGGCAGCAGAGCATGGTGGCCAGATTGGGATTGATCATGCCGCTGCCTTTGGCCATGGCGCCGATGCACGCCTGATGACCGGACAATTGAAATGTGACCGCCACCTGTTTGGCGGTGGTATCCGTGGTCATGATGGCGTGTGCCGCCGCATCGCCGCCGTCCTCCTTGAGAGACGAAAGCGCTTCGGCCAGACCGCTGCGCAGTTTGTCCATGGCCAAGCGTTTGCCGATGATGCCGGTAGAGGCGACCAGCACCTCCTCGCGGTCGATGTGCAGCCCTTGCGCAACCAGGGTGAGCGTTTCCTCCACATCCCGATCGCCCTGTTCGCCGGTGCAGGCGTTGGCGTTGCCGCTGTTGATCACCATCGCCCGGCCTCTGCCGCACCGGATGTTTCTTTTGCTCACCCGCACAGGGGCTGCCTGAATCAGATTGCTGGTGAACAGGGCGGCGGCAGCAGCCGGAGCCGCACTGTATACCAAGGCCAGGTCCAATCCCTTTTCCTTCAAACCACAGCGTACGCCCGCTGCCTGGAAGCCTTTGGGCGTGGTGACGCCGCCGGCGATAAGATGATCCGTCAATGTACTTCCTTTATAAAGAGTTCAATCTTCTCGATCCGCCTGAAGGGAACCTATACCATCATGCGGACGATGATAGGCTGTTGTACGGAGCGAGTCTGCCGCAACCGCACAACCTGTTCAGCACGGTTAAACAAAAAAATCGCCGTACGGTCTAAGCGGAAACTCGGATGGGCAGCATGATAAGCGGAATGCCCTGATAAAAAAACCGCCGCTGAATGGAGAACACGGTATAATTATGCAGCCAGCGGCCGAACATGGGCTCATTCGGAAACACCAGTTGCCCGCCAAAGAACATCGCCTGGGGAAATTTTTTCAGTATCTCCGGCGCCAGCCTGGACACCTCTTCCACCACATCGATGGCGATGGCGGAGACCGCCTCGGCATAGTAACCCTGATGGCGCATAAAATCGCAGTATTTCTCCAGATCCTCATCCACCTTGTCTTTGAGCTGTTCGATCTCCTCGGGACTATTGAACGTGCCCGCATCCACCACACCGATCTGCAGAAAGACGAAATTTTTTATCTCGCCGCGGAACATCTGGATGGCGCCGAACAACGTGTGCAACCCCAATCCGTTGAATCCGCTGGTGAGGATGACCGCAGTGCGCGAACGGACGAAAGGCGTTTTGCGCAGACGTCGGGATTTGCGCGCTGTCCCTGCAACATGTGGAACGGAAAGTTTGACCGCTTCCACCAGACTATCCAATCGTTTCAGCAACGCGGCGGTGTGGGTGTAATGTTTTTTAACCAGCACAACGATGACGATCAGAGTGCCGGTGACCAGAATGGTGATCCAGCCGCCTTCGGTAAATTTCAGCGTGGCCACTGAAAGCAGAATGAAACCGGTGAGCCCCATGCCGATGCCGCTGATGACCAGCTTCATCAGCCAGCCTTCGTGCGCATGCCGATTCTGCCACCAATGACGCACCAGACCCACCTGGGAGAGCAGAAAGGTGATGAACACATTGATCGAGTAAAGCACCACCAGCAAACGCACCGAGCCTTTGCTGAGAAACATTAAAATCAACGACGCGCCGCCCATGAGCAGAATGCCGTTCTGCGTCACCAGCCGGTCGCTGAGCGTGGCGAAACGGGTGGGGAACCAACGGTCCAGCGCCATATTCGAAAGAACCCGCGGTCCGCCGAGAAAACCGGTCTGCGAGGCGACAAACAGTAAAATGGCCTCAGAAGTCAGGGTGATGAGAACGAACAGATACGCAAGGTTCTCGTTCCACCCGGTGGACAGGGCATTGAGCAAAACGGCGTTCAACGTTTTGCCCGGCACATGTTCGACGCGAAAAAGCGTATAGCCCAGCATCAAGCCCAGCACCATGAACGCCAGGGAAAAAGCCATATAGCGCATGGTGCTCTTGGCGGTTTTCACCTTGGGATCGCGCAGGATCGGCATGCCGTTGCTGACCGCTTCGATGCCGGTGTAGGTGCCGGCGCCCATGCTGTAGGCGCGTAAAATCAACAACACCGTGCCCAGCAGACCCAATTCGGCGTTGCTTTGCCGAATGTCCAACCGAGTGGTCTCTATCAGAGTCGGCAGATCCGCTGCATGAACGTACAAAACGTACAGAATGGCAAAGATATGGGTCACGATAAAGATCAAAAAGATCGGAACCAGAGGCACCACAGACTCTTTGACTCCGCGCAGGTTGAGCCAGATCAGCAGGACCAGACCCGCCATGGCAAAGGTCAACTTGTACGGCAGCCAGGCCATCGGCAGAAAGCTAAAGATGGCGTCCGCCCCGCTGGCCACGGACAGGGTGATGGTCAGCACATAATCGATCAGCAGGGCGCAGCCCGAGACCATGCCGGCGTTGGGGGACAGCAATTTGCTCGCCACCATATAGCCGCCGCCGCCGGCGGGAAAAAGTTCGATGACCTGCAGATAGCTGGCGCTGATGATAAAGATCGTTATCACCGAAGCCAAAGCGACTAAAATGCCCAGATGGAAATGACCTTCGAGTGCGCGGAATGCCTCCTCCGGACCATAGCAGGACGAGGACAAGCCATCCGCACCCAGACCCACCCAGGCGAAAAAAGCGATCAGGGAGAGCTTGTGAAAAATATGCGGATCCTGCGGGCTGCGAGCGCCCCCCAGCAGGGCGTCTTTGGCCCTGCGCTTTAAAGATGGTTTTTCGGATTCATCCATGAATGTCAGCAACCTCACATGCTAAACATCGAGTCTACCCCCTGAAAAGAAACCGGATAATCTACGAAATTTTAACATAGCAAAGAAGAATAAAATATATTTTTCAACCGAAGCGCGGCCAGGTTCGGTTGAACCGGTTTTGCGAGGTGAGGCGACGAGGAGAGGGTGTCAAGGCAACTGCGGGGGCACTCTGTTCATCTTTGCTTGGTTTTCATGAGTTTATAACTAATGCTGTCCACCAGCGCACGCCAGCTGGCTTCGATGATGTTTTCAGACACGCCGACCGTTCCCCAGGTCTCTCGGCCGTCGCTGGATTCGACAAAAACGCGGACCTCGGCAGCCGTGGCCTTTTCGCTGTCCAGAACGCGCACCTTGTAATCCACCAGTTTGACCGCCTTCAAGCTGGGATAAAATGGCAACAGGGCTTTGCGCAGCGCTTTATCCAGCGCATCCACCGGGCCGTGGCCTTCAGCCGCCGTGTGTTCGATTTTGCCGTTCACCTCCAATTTGAGCACCGCCTCGGCGTACAAAAAACCGTTCTCTGTACGATCCACGGTGACCCGAGCGCTCAACAGGGTAAAGAACGGCTTGACATCGCCGATGGTTTTTCTGACCAGCACTTCAAAGGAACCCTCCGCGCCCTCGAATTGATAGCCCAAATGTTCCAACTTTTTCAACTCCTGGACGATATGGCGAACCTCCTCCCTGCGGCTGTCCAGATCGAGCCCCATCTCGCGCGCCTTGTACAGCACATTGCTCTGGCCGGCCTGGTCAGACACCAGCACCCGTTGACGGTTGCCCACGGCTTCCGGCGGGATGTGCTCATAGGTACGCCGGTTGCGATGAATCGCACTGACATGAATGCCGCCTTTGTGAGCAAAAGCGCTGTTGCCGACATACGGCATCTCTTCCCGATGGGTCAGATTGGCGATCTCGCTGACATAGCGGGAAAGCTGGGTGAGTTTTTCCAATTTTACTTTTTTTTGAAACGAGCAGCCCATCTTGAGCTGCAGATTGGGCAGAATGCTGCACAGATTGGCGTTGCCGCAGCGTTCGCCATAGCCGTTGATCGTGCCCTGTACATGGCCCACGCCTAGACGCACGGCCGCCACCGTGCTGCTGACAGCGGTATCGCTGTCGTTATGCGCATGCAAACCGAGCGGCATGTCCGGGAAAGCCTCCCGCACTCGGCGGATCACCTCTTCGACTTGAAAGGGCAGAGCGCCGCCGTTGGTATCGCAGAGCACGACCACATCCGCTCCGGCATCCCAGGCGGTGACGCAGGTCTCCAGGGCATAGTCCGGGTTTTCGACGAAGCCGTCAAAAAAATGCTCCGCATCATAGATCACCTCTTTGCCCTTGCTCTTCAGATAGGCGACCGAATCGTGAATGATCTGCAGGTTCTCCTCCAGCGAGGCGCGCAGGGCTTCGTGAACGTGCAGATCCCACGACTTGCCGAACACCGCCACCACCGGCGTGCGCGCTTTCAGCAAAGCCTGAATGTTGGCGTCCTGCTTGACAGAGGAGTTGACCCGGCAGGTGCTGCCGAACGCGGAAATTTTTGCGTGCTTCCACTTGATCTGTGCAGCGCGGCGGAAAAATTCCAGATCCTTGGGATTAGAGCCGGGCCAGCCGCCTTCGATATAGTCGATGCCGAATTCATCCAACCGCTGCGCGATTCGGATCTTGTCCTCTGCTGAAAAAGCGATCCCCTCATGCTGGGAGCCATCCCGCAGCGTTGTATCGTAAAGCCAGATGCGATTGCTTTTCATGAATTCCGCCTTGTCGATGTAATACCGACCGCGCCCGTGTGCACGGCCGCAAGGTCTGTTAAAAAAAATCACTTTGTTGAAAGCGCCGGCATTCAGCTTGATCGGCAGGGAATCCGGCAGCGTTCTGCACTCGCCCGCAGGCCGTGTCCGCTTACAGCGCCTCGACGATCAGACCGCCCATCTCGCTGGTGGACACCACCCGGTCGCCCTCGGCGGCGATATCGCGCGTTCGATAACCGGCCTCCAGCACCCGGCTGATGGCGGCCTCCACCCCTTCAGCCTCCTGCGGTCGATCAAAGGAATAACGCAGCATCATGGCCACAGAGGCGATCATGGCGATGGGATTGGCGATGTTCTTTCCTGCGATGTCGGGCGCTGAGCCGTGCACCGGTTCATACATGGCGGAATCGGTCCCCAAGCTGGCAGAGGGCAGCATGCCCAGAGAGCCGGTGAGCATGGACGCCTCATCGCTGAGAATATCGCCGAACAGATTTTCGGTGAGGATCACATCGAACTGCCGCGGGTTGCGCACCAGTTGCATGGCGCAATTGTCGACGTAATAGTGATCCAACGTGATATCCGGATAACGCGCCGCCACCTGCAGCACGATTTTGCGCCAGAACTGAGAGACCTCCAGCACATTGGCCTTATCCACCGAGCAAAGGCGCCCGTGGCGTTTGCGGGCCATTTCAAAGGCTACCCGCAGGATGCGCTCGATCTCCTCCGCCGTGTATTGCTCGGTATCGTAGGCCGCGGGAGAACCGTTTACCTCTCTGCGGCCGCGCTCGCCAAAGTAGATTCCGCCCGTCAGTTCCCGCACCACCAGGATATCCAGGGAATCACCCAGAATCTCATCTTTCAGCGGCGACGCGGCGCGGAGCGCCGGATATATGAGCGCGGGACGAAGATTCGCAAAAAGCCCCAGCTCGCGGCGGATGTCAAGCAACCCTTTTTCGGGACGGATTACCCCCGGCAACAAATCCCATTTCGGGCCGCCCACGGCCCCCAGTAAAACGGCGTCGGAACGTTTGCACAGATCGATCGTTCCCTGCGGAAGCGGTTTCCCGCAGG